>NZ_JAMYUT010000004.1:0-274285 GCF_040323235.1 Mesorhizobium sp. M0051 | reverse complement strand
TCCTCTTCAAAGAGAAGGCCCCTAAAGAATCAACCTTTCCACTCAACGCAAGACTTACTCTTACTCATATGCGATTCCCCTGCCCACAAGGGGGAGGGAACACTGCCGCGCACTCCAATTCGATCCTTTTGGCGCCTGAACGTTGGCAGTTTGCCGTTGTCAGCGCCGACTGGAGTCTCCCTCCCCCTTGTGGGGAGGGGTTAGGGGCGGGGGTCCGTGCCGGGCAAAGGCCGGCAATAGTGGCTTAGGCGGCTCCCTGGCGGCTATCGATCATGGCGCGGCGCACCGAGCGGCGCCACTCGACGGCGCCGGCAAGGCCGTGCAGCACCGTCTCGGTGGTCGCCCAGTCGATGCAGCCATCGGTGATGCTCTGGCCATACACCAACGGCTTGCCGGGCACGATGTCTTGCCGGCCGGCGACGAGGTTGCTCTCGATCATCACGCCGATGATGCGCTCGTCGCCCGCCGCGACCTGGCCCGCGACATCGGCCGCCACCTTGGGCTGGTTCTCGGGCTTCTTGGCTGAGTTGGCGTGGCTGACATCGATCATCAAACGGGGCGCGACACCGATGCGGGTAAGTTCCGTGCTAGCGGCTTCGACGCTCGCCGCGTCATAATTCGGCTGAACGCCGCCGCGCAGGATGACGTGGCAGTCCTCGTTGCCGGTGGTCGTCGCGATGCCGCTGCGGCCGCCCTTGGTCACCGCCATGAAATGATGCGGCTGGGCGGCGGATTTCACTGCCTCGGCAGCGATCCGCAGATTGCCGTCGGTGCCGTTCTTGAAGCCGACCGGGCAGGACAGGCCCGATGCCAGTTCGCGGTGGATCTGGCTCTCGGTCGTGCGCGCGCCGATGGCACCCCAGGCGACGAGGTCGGCAATGTATTGCGGCGTGGTCATGTCGAGGAATTCGGTCGCAGCCGGCAGGCCGAGATTGTTGACGGCAGACAGCACGTTGCGCGCCATCCGCAGTCCCTTGTCGATGTTGAAGCTGCCGTCGAGATCGGGATCGTTGATCAGGCCTTTCCAGCCTATTGTGGTGCGCGGCTTCTCGAAATAGACCCGCATCACGATCTCAAGCCGGTCCGACAGGCTCTCGCGCAGCGCCGCCAGACGGCTGGCATAGTCTACCGCAGCGACCGGATCGTGGATCGAACACGGGCCGACGATGACGAGCAGCCGATCGTCGGTGCCGTTCAAGATAGCGTGGATGGCATTACGTGAAGCGCTGACGGTGCGCGTCGCCGTCAGCGTGCGCGGTATTTCCCGCATCACCTGGTCCGGCGTACTCAATTCCCTGATTTCCTTGACCCGAAGATCATCTGTAGTGGTCAACACGGCTTTCTGCTCCTGTTTGGGGAACCTGCCGGCTGAAACAAAAAAGCCGCCAGGTATGGCGGCTGTTCGGATCTTGTTGCTGCAATCTTCAGATCGAGCGCAATCCTCCCGCCGCCAGCGAGCTCCTAAAGTACCAATACGTGGCGGTCAGGTTGATCATGAAACTCATATAGTCGAAGCCGAAGTGTTTGTCACGTGCCCCGATGGCAACCGAGCAGCAGCCTCACAACGGCAGATCACGCGGGTTCGTCGCGCCGGCGCTCAAGGTCAAGATCGGCGCCGCGCAGCGGCGAGCCCTGCAGGAACTCAGCAAGCGTGACCTTGCGCGCGGTCTTGCGATGCCATTCCTCGGCCGAGACGACAACCACGCTTGGTTTGCCGTTTCTGGTGATCGTCTGCGGTGAGGACTGTGCGCGCTCGATAACCTCCGAGAGCCGGGCCTTTGCTCCGGCGACCGTCCAGTTGGTACCCTCTTTGGGTGCAGATGGCATCTCGACCTCCGTGACCATCCTGACTACATGGAATAGCGATGCGTCGGCAACAGGGCGCGGGTGACGGGCGTTTCCGCTGGACTCGCCGGCGCTATTCCGGCGCCGACCCGGCAATACCCTGGTCGTAGTCGACCAGCGATCCGGTCATGACGCCCGATTGCGGGCTCACCATGTAGCTGATCAGCCGAGCCAGCTGGTCCGGCTTCACCAACTGGCCCATCGGCTGCGCGGCTTCGGCCTTTGCCAGCCAGTCGTCCGGCGCGTCGTGCCATTTCTTCTGGACGATATCCTCACCCTCGGTGTCCATCCAGCCGGGCAGCACGGCGTTGCAGCGGATGCGATTGCGTCGATACGAATTGGCGACGTTCTTGGTCAGCGTCATCAGCGCGCCCTTGCTCGTGGAATAGGGCGTCAGGAAAGACTGCCCGCAATGCGCCGACATGGACAGCACATTGACGATCGAGCCAGGCGCCTTGCGATCGAGCAGATGCGCCACCAGGCCCTGCATCAGGAAAAACGGGCCGCGCACATTGGTGTCGAAGATCTGGTCGAAAAGCTCTTCGCTCGTTTCGACCAGCGAACCGCGCGCCGATGTGGCGGCGGCGTTTACCAGCGCGTTGATGGTGCCGAAATGCGAGATCGCGGTGGCGACCGCGCGCTTGCAGTCGGTGACCTTGGAGACGTCGGCGCTGATGAAGATGGCGTCGACACCCAATTTCCTGAAATGGGCAACGGCCTTGTCGCCCTTCTCCTGCGAGCGGCCGATGAGCGCCAGCGCCCGGCAGCCCTCGTCTGCCAGCGCCTCGGCAACGGCAAATCCGATGCCTTGCGCACCACCGGTGACGATGGCGCGTGTCTGTGAATTGCGATCGGCTGATGCGCTCATCGCTATGCTCCTGTGTCTGGGGTCCGAAATCCGGTTCTTACTTGTCGAGGCGGACGGTCTTGCCCGATGTCGCGGACTTTAGTGCCGCGTCCGCCAGCTTCAGTGCCACGAGGCCATCCGCGCCGCTTGGCGCCGCCTTCTTGCCCGACGTCGCCGCAGCGATGAAGGCAGCGATCTCATTGGCATAGGCATCGAGATAGCGGGTCATGAAGAAGTCGTGCAACGGCGGGCGCGTATAGCCCTTCTCGTTGGCCAGTTCGATCGACACCGGGCGCTGGTTCTCGGCCGCGATCATGCCTTTCGAGCCGTGCACCTCGATGCGCTGGTCGTAGCCATAGGTGGCGCGGCGCGAGTTGGAGATGACGGCCTGCTTGCCGGATGCGGTTTCGAGGATGACGCTGACGCTGTCGAAATCGCCGGCCTCACCGATCTTCTTGTCGACCAGCACCGAGGCATGCGCGCTGACAGCCACCGGCTCCTCGCCGAGCAGGAAGCGCGCCATGTCGAAATCATGGATGGTCATGTCGCGAAAAATGCCACCCGAGCGCTTGATGTAATCGATCGGCGGCGCACCCGGATCGCGCGAGGTGATGGTGACCATCTCGACGGTGCCGATCGCGCCGTCGTCGATCGCCTTGCGCACGGCGGCGAAATGCGGATCGAAGCGCCTGTTGAAGCCGACCATCAGCGTCGCCTTTGTCTTGTCGACCACCGCCAGGCATTTCTCGACCCGCTCGGCGTTCAAATCGATCGGCTTCTCGCAGAAGATCGCCTTGCCGGCCTTGGCGAAACGCTCGATCAGGTCGGCATGGGTGTCGGTCGGCGTGCAGATGACGACGGCGTCGATGTCCTTGGATTTCTCGATGGCGTCGATTGTGCGCACTTCGGCGCCATAGGCGCTCGCCAACTCGGTCGCCGCCTTCTCGAACGCGTCGGCGACGGCAACCAGTGTGGCCTGCGGATTGGAGCCGACGGCGCGGGCGTGGACCTTGCCGATGCGGCCGGCACCGAGGAGGGCGAAGCGGAGAATCATGGAAATTTCCTCTAGGGATGGGTTCGAGAGAGTGGTGTCTCCACCTTCCTGTCAGGGAAAGGTGGCAGGCGTATTTTTTTGGCGCAATTCCGACCGGAAAACCGTTTCACACTTTTCCCGGAATTGCTCAACGCGCCAGATTGTTGCTAAACCGGGTGATCATCCTGTTTAGGCCGCGAGCTCTGCCTCCCCGGTCTTGGCGCCGGTAATGTAGGAGACGATATCGTTTCCGTCGGTGTTCTCCTTGCGCAAATTGGCGACGATTCGGCCGCGCCGGAACACGACGATGCGGTCGCAAAGATCGAACACCTGGCGCATGTTGTGGCTGATCAGGATCAGCGGCTCGCCATTGTCCTTCAGCGTGCGGACGATGTTTTCGACCTGTGCTGTCTCCTGCACGCCAAGTGCGGCCGTCGGTTCGTCCATGATGATCAGTTTTGACGCGAAGGTCGCGGTCCGGGCGATCGCCACGCATTGGCGCTGGCCGCCCGACATATGGCGGATGGTGTTTGACAAATTGGGGATCTTCACCGCCGTGCGGACAAGTGCGGCCTCGGTCGCCTTGCGCATGTATTTGCGGTCGAGAATCGAGAACGGGCCGAGATTGAACAGCACCTTTTCGCGGCCGAGGAACAGGTTCGACGGCACATCGAGGTCGTCGGCCAGCGCCAGGTTCTGAAACACGGTCTCGATGCCCGCCTCGCGCGCCTCGATCGGCCCGGTGAAATTCACTTCCTTGCCATCGAACCAGATCTGGCCGCTGGTGCGTTGCTCGACACCGGTGATCTGGCGCACGAAGGTCGATTTGCCGGCGCCGTTGTCGCCCATGATGGCGACATGCTCGCCTTTGCGCAGCTCGAAGTTCGCGCCTTCCAGCGCATGCACGCCGCCATAGCGCTTGGTCAGGTTTTCGGTCTTCAGGACGATGTCTGACATGGTCAAGCCCTCATTGCCCGCAGGCGTTGGCGCCACTGGTCGAGAACGACAGCACCGACGATGATCACGCCCTTGACCATCTCCTGGTAGTAGGCGTCGAGGCGCAGGAAGGTAAAGCCGGAGATGATGACGCCGAAGATCAGCGAGCCTATCACCGTGCCAATGATCGAGCCACGGCCGCCTGACAGCGAGACGCCGCCGATGACCGCCATGGCGATGGCGTCGAGTTCGTACATCACTCCCATGCCCGACTGTGCGGTGAGGTTCTTGGAGCTCAGCACCACGGCGGCGAGCGCGGCGAGCACGCCGGCGATGACGTAGACAAGGATCTTGTGGTTGGCGATCTTGATGCCGGACATGCGCGCGGCATCCTCATTGGAGCCGATCGCGTAACAATGCTTGCCGTACCTTGTGTAGCTCATGATCAGCTGGAACAGCACCGCCAGAGACAGGAAGATGATGACCGGCATCAGGCCTTTGCCGATCGCCGCGAAACTCTCGGTGGGAAACGAGATCGGCTGGCCCTTGGACCACCATTTGGCGATGCCGCGCGCGGTCACCATCATGCCGAGCGTGGCGATGAACGGCGGAATGCGCGTGTAGGCGATCAAGGCACCGTTGATCAGGCCGGCAAACAGGCCGCAGCCGATAGCGACCAGCACCGGCACGATCACCGGCAGGTCGGTCCAGCCCTGCGCGAGGAACATCGCCTTGGGGTTGGGATTGCCGTTGACGGTCGCCACCTGGGCAAAACTCATGGCAATCATTGCCGTCGCGCCGACGATCGAACCCGAGGACAGGTCGATGCCGCCGGTGATGATCACCTGCGTCACGCCGATGGCGATGATGCCGACGATCGACACCTGCAGGATGATGATCTGCAGCCGGGCTTCATTGAAGATCGCGCTGACGTCGCTGCGGGTGTTGAACAGGAAGCTGTCGCCAAGAAAGAGCCGGCCGATCAATTCGAAGACGACAACAAGAATGACGAGCGCCAGGAAAACGTTGAGTTCGGCAGGCCATGCGCGCTTCTTCGCATCATAGGTGAGGCCGCCGACGCCATGAGATGTCTGTGCCATCGTTCTTTCCTCCGTCAGCCGCAGTTCTCCCCTTGCTGCCTTGCCGGCGCTGAGGGGAAGAGGAGCGGCGCAGTGAGAGCGCCGCTCCGCATGTCCGCTGCTCAGTTCTTCTTCAGGAACTTGTCGATGTTCGCCGGCGTCACCAGTTGGAAGGGGACGTAGACCTTGTGTTCGACCTTTTCGCCCTTGGAGAGCTTGAGCGCCGCATCCAGCGCACCGGCGCCCTGGCCGGCCGCGTCCTGGAACACGGTTGCGTCGAGGTCTCCCGCCTGCATGGCGGCAAGCGCGTCCTGGGTGGCGTCGACGCCGCCGACGACGACCGACTTCATGTCGATGTTGGCGGCTTTCATCGCCTGGATGGCGCCGATCGCGCTTTCGTCATTGTTGGCGATGACGCCGTCGAATGGCTTGCCGGTCGACAGCCAGTTGGTCATCAGGTTCTGCGCCTCGTCGCGGTTCCAGTTCGACGTCTGCTTGTCGATGATCTTGATGAAATTGCAATCCGGCGTCGCGATCACCTCTTCGATATCCTTGGTGCGCTGCACGGCGGCCTGGTTGGAGAGCTCGCCCATGATCACATAGACATTGGCTTCCTTCTTGCCGGCTTCCTTGAACAAGCGGCAGACTTCCTTGGTCTCGAGCGTGCCGGAATCCGCCTCGTTCGAGGCGACGAAGGCCTGGTTGTCGGGCAGCGTGTCGACATTGACCGGCTCGCGGTTGACGTAGACCAGCGGGATCTTGGCTGCGGCGGCAGCGTCCGACATCGCCTGCGTGGCCGAGGTGTCGACCGGGTTGACTATGATGGCGTCGACGCCCGAGGCGGCGAAGTTCTTGATCTGGTCGAGCTGCTTGGCAACGTCGTTCTGCGCGTCTTCGACCTGCAGCTCGACGCCGCTCATGCCCTTGGCCTGAGCGATCATGCCGTTGCGCAGCACGGTCAGGAAGTTGTCGTCGAACTTGGCCATCGACACGCCGACCTTGGCGGCCATGGCAGATGAACTCATCAGCGCCGCGAAGGCGACGCCCAAAAGCAGTTTCTTCATTGTGTTTCTCCTCCACATATTGGTGTCCGGTTTCACCGATTTATCCGGAATCCCCGATCTCCCCGGGGAATCTCTCCCACGGCCTTTTCTGTTCCGGATGGCGTTTTCCTAGGGGAACGCCAGGCTCCCAGTTTTGAAACAGATGTCCGGAACGAAAGGACCAAAATACGTAGCTGATGAAATATTTATTCCATTTCACATCGGGGCGTCAAGGGCAATTCAGCGGCCTGCGGGCCTATTTGCGCATCGCCCTGATGGATTCTATCATTTGCCTCGGCGGCTCGCGCGGCGGCAGCTAGATGTTTTCCGGCAGATAGATGTCAAAGGGCAGGAAGGTCTGGCCTGGAGCGTTGGCGGCGCCGGTTTCGATGGCATGCGCCATCAGGTCGACAAGCTCACGACATAGAGCGGCGAGCGGCGTCGAGATCACCATGGTGAGGATGTTGTCGGCGAGTGCCGCGCGCGATTCGGCGTTGATCTCGTTGCAAACGACCACCGGCATGTTCGCGGGCTTTGCTGCGCGCAGCGCCGACACCGCACCTTCCATGCCCCCGCCGGCGACGTAGCAGCCGACAAGATCCGGATAACACGCCAGAAGATCGATCATCGCATCATGGGTCACCTGGTTGGCTTCCAGATTGACCAGCGTTTCAAGCACGCTGAAGTCCGGCGCATGCTCGCGGAAGAAGGAGCGAAAGCCGATCTCGCGCAGCTCGTGGCCGTGGAAGCGGTGGCTGCCGACGAAGAGGGCGACCTTGCCGGGTTCCTTCGCTGCCTTGGAGATCATCCATGCGGCGGTGCGCCCGACCTTGCGGTTGTCGAGGCCGATATAGCCCTCCCGGATGCCGGCGGCAAAGTCGGACAGCACCGAAAAGACCGGCTGGCCTCTCGCCTTCAAGGTTTCCACGACCGCTGTCAGGGTCGGATGGTCCGGGCCGACAACGGCGATAGCCCGCGATTTTGCCGCCAGCCTGCGCATCTGGGATGCGATCTCGTCGGGAGCCAGGGAACTGGCGAAGTCGATGGTCGCAACGCCACGGAAGCGCTGCGATTGCGAGATGGCCAGTTCGAGTTCCCGCGCGAAGTCACCGTAGAAGGCATCATTGCCCCGTAGCAGCAGGAAGCCCAGCCGGTATTCCGGCAATTCCTGGCGCATGCGCTGCTTGATAAGTCCGGCGGCGTGATAGCCGATATCGGTAGCGGCCTCGTAGACGCGGCGCGCGGTCTCCTCGCGCACCGGCAGCCGGTTGTTCAGCACGCGGTCGACGGTGGCGACACTGACGCCCGAGACGCGCGCCAGATCGGTGATGGTGGGCCGTTTCGCCATGCTTGCCTCATTGGATCGCCTGAGGCTTCCTACACCATTCTGATGGGAAATGATAGAAACTATCTTTATGATGTTGAGTCTATCATGATCTGGCACTATTTTTCAGGCTCGAAGCCAAATGGATTTCGGGCGTTCGTTCCGACGAGTGCCTCGCCGAGGGAGGCAACCATGCATGCTGCGCCGTCCCGGCGTGACTACAGCCTGATCGGCCGCGACGCCAAGCTCGCCGTCGAGACCGGGCTGTCGGCGGCCGAATGGTATCACACCGAGATTCCGCGCAAGCAGATAAAGGAGCTGATGCAGCGCTCCGACGGGCCGGCGATCCGCGATACCATCATCTGGCTCGCTGCCCTGATCGTCAGCGGCGCCGGCGGTGCCTGGTTCTGGGGCACATGGTGGTGCGTGCCGTTCTTCTTCGTCTACGGCGTTCTCTACGGCTCCTCGACGGATTCACGCTGGCACGAGTGCGGCCATGGCACCGCGTTCCGGACGCAGTGGATGAATGATGCGGTCTACCAGATCGCCTGCTTCATGATCATGCGCAATCCGGTGACCTGGCGCTGGAGCCACACGCGCCATCATACCGACACCATCATCGTCGGCCGCGACCCGGAAATCTCGGTCATGCGACCGCCGGACCTGGTCCGCGTCGTCCTGGGGTTCGTCGGTGTGCTCGACGCCTGGCATGCGATGAGCGACATGCTGCGCAACGCCGCCGGCAACATCAGCGCCGCGGAAAAGACCTTCATTCCCGAGCAGGAGCAGCCAAGGGCGATCCGCGTCGCCCGCATCTGGACGTCGACCTATGCCGCGACCACTGTGTTGGCGTTCTACACCGGCTCGTTTCTGCCGCTGATGCTGATCGGCCTGCCCAGGCTCTATGGGGCCTGGCATCACGTTATGGTCGGCCTTCTGCAGCATGGCGGCCTGGCCGACAATGTCACCGACCACCGGCTCAACAGCCGCACCGTCTACATGAACCCGATCAGCCGCTTCATCTACTGGAACATGAACTACCATGTCGAGCATCACATGTTCCCGATGGTGCCCTATCATGCGCTGCCGAAGCTGCACGAACTGATCAAGCACGATCTGCCGGCGCCGACACCGTCGATCCTGGCCGGCTACCACGAGATGATCCCGGTCTTCCTGCGCCAATTGCGCAACGAGGACTATTTCCTCAAGCGCGAGCTGCCGCCGACCGCCAGGCCATACCGCGAGGAATTCCACAACGATGCCGTCGCGGTCGCGGCGGAATGATCGTTCGGTCATCCGGATTTCCAGGCGAGCCCCGATTGTTGAGGAGGAATCTATGAGCGACTGGGTCGAGGCCTGTGACACCGGCGACATCGACGAGGAGGATGTGATGCGCTTCGATCATGGCGGACGCACCTTCGCCATCTATCGCAGCCCGGATGACGAGTACTTCGCCACCGACGGCTATTGCACGCATGAGAAGGCACATTTGGCCGACGGGCTGGTGATGGACGACATCATCGAATGCCCCAAGCACAATGGCCGCTTCAATTACAAGACGGGTGACGCCCGCGGCGCGCCGGTCTGCGTCAACCTGAAAACCTATCCGGTCAAGGTCGATGCCGGCAAAGTCCTGATCCAGGTCGGATGACCGATATGGCGCGGGGAATGGTCATTGTCGGCGCCGGCGAATGCGGTGGGCGAGCAGCTTTGGCACTGCGCGATCTCGGTTATGAGGGGCCTGTGACGCTGGTCGGCGACGAGCCGCATCTGCCCTACGAACGCCCGCCGCTGTCGAAGGACGCGATGGCCAGCGACGCGCCCGAGATCAAGGCGATCGCCAGCGACGCAATTCTGGCCGAGAAATCGATCCGGCATATCCATTCCGTTCAGGCCGTGGCGATCGATCGCGCGGCGCATATGGTGCGCCTGTCGGACGGTTCGGTCCTGCCTTATGACAAGCTCCTGCTGGCGACCGGTTCGACGCCGCGCAAGCTGCCGATGGCGGGACTGGGTCGGCGCTGCGTTTATCTCCGCACCTTCGTCGATGCGCTCGCCATTCGCGCGCATCTCAAGGCAGGCAATCGTATCGCCATCATCGGCGGCGGCTTCATAGGCCTCGAACTCGCCGCCGCGGCACGCAAGCTCGGAGCGTCGGTCACCGTCATCGAGGCGCAGCCGCGCATACTGATGCGCGGCGTACCGGCCGAGATCGCCCAGATCATTCATGATGCGCATGTCGCCGAAGGCGTGAAGATCCTGTGCGGCGACGGCATCGTGTCCATTGCCGACGATGGCAACGAGGTGCGCATTGCGCTTGCCGGCGGACAGGACATATCAGCCGATCTCGCCGTCATCGGCATAGGCGCCGTGCCGGTGACCGGGCTTGCGGCCGAAGCCGGCCTGATGATCGACAATGGCATCGCTGTCGATGCCGAGCTGCGCAGCAGCGATCCCGATATCTTTGCCGCCGGCGATTGCTGCTCGTTTCCGCTCGCGGTCTATGGCGGTCGCCGCGTGCGGCTGGAAGCCTGGCGCAACGCCCAGGAGCAGGGCGCGCTGGCGGCGAGGAACATGCTGGGCGCCGGCGAGGTGCACGCAGCGGTGCCGTGGTTCTGGTCGGATCAATATGGTCTGTCCCTGCAGATCGCGGGCCTCTCGGACGAGGGCCGCAGCACTGTGCGCCGCGACCTCGGCGATGGCGCCTTCATCCTCTTCCACCTGGCCGAGGATGGCAGGCTGGTGGCGGCCAGCGGCATCGGTCCCGGCAACACGGTCGCCCGCGACATCCGGCTGGCCGAAATGCTGATCGCCAAGCGGGCGAAGCCGACGCCGGAAGCGCTGGGATCGCAAACCGTCAAGCTGAAGTCGTTGCTGGCGGCTTGAGCTTGCGAAGAATGGAGGGCCGAGGCCCTAAAACAGTGCCTTCAGCTCCGGCAGCTTGTCGTTGACCAGCCAGCCGTAATAGTTCTCCTCCGGCAGCTTCTCCGGCTCGCCGGCGGCGCGGCGCCTGTCGTTCTCCGCCTTCAGCGCGTAGGCGCGCTGCTCCGGATTGCCGACATTGTAGAGCGTGGCGGTCAGCCCCGGATTGCCCGAAATATCGAAGCCGGCAATGCTCTTGTAGGCGTCGATCGATTTTTTGATCGTCGCGGCGACGTAAGGCAGCGTCAGGTCGGGATCCATGATGGTCTTGTAGACCGAATTGGGGTCGGCGACGTCGAGCTTCGGCAGGCCCGAAACCCTGTGCACGAGATCGCTCATCTGCAAGGCGGTCAGCGGATTGAGCTGGCCGAGGCCGAAGGTCTGGCCGGCATAATAGGGCTGGAAGAAGGTGGCGCCGAAGCGGTCGTCTGGAAAGCTTGTCCCGCCGACGCTCTTGCCGCGAAACGAATGGTTCCACACCTGCTCACGGCATTCCCACAGATCATAGCTGTCCGAGACGCCGGCGCATTTCTTGAATTCCGGCCGCTGCACGAAATCAGTGACGTCCTCGCCGTCATAAGCGAAGGACAGCTTGCTCGACAGGTAAGAGATCGCCTTGACGTAATAAGTCTGCAGCCGGTCGTAAGCGTCGACATTGTAGGTGTGCTCGCCGACGATGGCGCCGACGATGTGCATCGGATCAATGCCGTAGGTGGCTGCTGCCTTCTTGATCTTGCCGCGCAGGTCGGCGTCGTTCTGCAGCAGGGCGTAGACCTTGCGGTACTTCGCCTGGAAGGTGGTGTTGGTCGCCTGCGTGCGCCGGCTTGAAGCGCCGGGAATGTCCGGCTGTACGGCATTACGGTTTCCCGCCGGCACCAATGTCGCCGCTTCAGTGGCGAACAGCGTCGCCGCCAGCGTCAAGCCGAGAATGAGCAGGATCAGTTTTTTCATGCGCCGCCGCCCAAGCAATTCCAGGAAAAGTGTGAAACGGGTTTCCGCCCGGAATTGCGTCAACCAAGAGATCGAGAATGCCGCGCAAACTAGGTAAAGCTCTTGATCGAGTCGAGAGCACCCCTTCGCCCAGCACTACGAAAGATGGCCAGATGGTACCATCTGGCCACACCCCAAACTGTTTGCCGGAACCGTGTCGTCCGGACCGGCGCCGGAATGACCCCGGCGCCGTCGTTTAAAGGATGAATCGCGACAAATCTGTGTTTCGCGACAGATCGCCGACATGCTTTTCCACATAGGCGGCGTCGATTGTGACGCTCGTGCCGTTGCGGTCCGGCGCGTCATAGGAGATGTCATCCAGCACTCGCTCCATCACCGTCTGCAGCCGCCTTGCGCCGATGTTCTCAACGCTGGCGTTGAGGTCGACGGCGATGCCGGCCAGCGAATCGATGGCGTCGTCGGTGAAGGTCAGGTCGACGCCTTCCGTCTTCATCAGCGCGATATACTGCTTGATCAGGCTGGCCTCGGTCTCGGTCAGGATGCGGACGAAATCGTCCTTCTCCAGCGCCCGCAGCTCGACGCGGATCGGCAGGCGGCCCTGCAATTCCGGCAACAGGTCGGACGGCTTCGACACATGGAACGCACCCGAGGCGATGAACAGGATGTGGTCGGTCTTCAACGGTCCGTATTTGGTCGCCACCGTCGTGCCCTCGATCAGCGGCAGCAGGTCGCGCTGCACGCCTTCGCGAGAAACTCCAGCGCCCATGCCGCCTTCACGCGACGCGATCTTGTCGATCTCGTCGAGGAAGACGATGCCGTCATTTTCGGTCGCATCGAGCGCCCGGCGCACCACCTCATCCTGGTCGAGCAGCTTGTCGGACTCATCGTTGACCAGCAGCGCGTAGGATTCCTTGACCGTCGTCTTGCGCGACTTGGTCTTCTTGCCGCCCATCGCCTTCGACAGCATGTCGTTGATGTTGAGCACGCCGATATTGGCGCCCGGCATGCCGGGAATCTCGAAGCCGGGCATGCCGCCAGTGCCGGTGTCGGCGACTTCGATCTCGATCTCCTTGTCATCGAGCTCACCGTCGCGCAGCTTCTTGCGAAAGCTATCACGCGTCGCCGGGCTCGCTGTCTTGCCGACAAGCGATTCCAGCACCCGTTCCTCGGCGTTGATGTGGGCGCGCGCCTTGACGTCCTCGCGCATCTTCTCGCGCACCAGGCCGATGGCGATCTCGACCAGGTCTCGGATGATCTGCTCGACGTCACGGCCGACATAGCCGACTTCGGTGAACTTGGTCGCCTCGACCTTGACGAAAGGCGCACCGGCCAGCCGCGCCAGGCGGCGCGAGATCTCGGTCTTGCCGACGCCCGTCGGCCCGATCATCAGGATGTTCTTCGGCATCACCTCTTCGCGCATCTGGCCTTCCAGCTGCTGGCGGCGCCAGCGGTTGCGCAGGGCGATGGCCACGGCGCGCTTGGCGTCCTTCTGGCCGATGATGAAGCGGTCGAGTTCCGAAACGATTTCGCGGGGAGAAAATGTGCTCATATGACTAAATTCCACTTTGCCACTGCTTGATGGCCTCTAACGGATGCAGCAGCATGATCACGTTGAGTGTCAGATTGTCCCGGATCAGATAGCCGGTACCCAGTTCGAAGATGACGGCGAGGCTGACGATCACCCATATAGGTAGCGTTCGTGCCATCACAAATCCCAGCACCATGGCCAGTGTGTCCGAGACCGAATTGATGATGCTGTCGCCGTAATAGTCGAGAGAAATGGTGCCGGCGCGGTAGCGGTCGATGATGAACGGGCTGTTCTCGACCAGTTCCCAGCCGCCTTCGATGAAAACGGCGAATGCCAGCCTCAGGCCGATCGGTGAGCGCGGAAACAGGAAGCGCGCCAAGGCATAGAACAGGAAGCCGTGGATGAAATGCGATGGCGTGTACCAGTCGGAAATATGCTGGGAATTCTCCGAACTCTGCACGATTCCATGCCAGAGCTTGACGTAGCCGCAGGTGCAGATCGGTGTCCGTCCCATCAAATAGAGCGTGACGGCCTGGACGATGATCAGCCCAAGCACGATGAGAACCCCCATCCGCCAACTGTTTTCGTAGGCCGAGAGGTCTTTGTCCTCGCCGGATGCTTTCATGCCGTCATTCCCCCTCATGCCCATCGTGCTCTTCGGTCATCACAGCCCGCTACGCCTTCAGCGGCGGCAGCCAGCGGATTACGGCCGCCGGCAAAGTAGGCTTGACGACAATTCGCCGGATACGCTGCCAGCCCGCCCCGAAAAGGACGATCAACGCGCCGACAACGACCAAGATCAAGGCAAAAGGCGGAATGCCAGTCGAATGGGAGGCGGAGTTGACCAGATAGTAGATGCCCAGCGAGCCGAAATAGGCCAATGTGGGAACCAACAGCGAACGGCGGTCTATGGCGAGCGCAACATAAACGAAGCCAAGGATCAGGATCGTCAGCATGATGGTCGCATTGGCATCGGGCGCGATATGTCCGAATGCGACGTTCTGGCCAGTTGCCATGATAAAGAGCGGATGCACCAGCATGGGCGCCGATACGACATGCAGCCAGAACGCACAATCGGACCAGATTTTGCGTCGATCTCGGTCGTGGATGTCGAAAGCCACGGCCGTCGAGAATACGATCAGGCCGCAGATCAGCGGCATGTAGAGTGCCGCGCGGAGCAATTCGGGAACATCCTCGAGGCTTGGCGGCGCAACCGCGCCTGTCGTCACGCCGTCGTACAGGACTATCGCCGTTTGCAGGAAAGCAAGTAGGGTGAAGGCGATGGCGATGACCCCGGCAAGGACGGGGACGCGAAAGCGCCAGAAATAGATCACCGCCGCCGCTATTCCCCCGCCGAGAAACAGATATCCGGCCCGGGAAGCCGTTTGGCGCAACGCCAATAGCTGCCAGATGGTCTCCGGCATGCGGATGTCAAAGCTGGCCCTAACCCCCAGCGCCAGCGCGACCAGGATGGCGACCATGAAGATCAGGGCAAGCACGGAAGAAGACAATTTCATCCGGTGCTGGCGCGTGACAATTTCGGCGAGTGCCCAGGCGAAAACCGCAAGAATGCCGGCAATCCAGAACGTCTGACCAGGAAGCATGGTGATGAGGACGAAGAAAATACCGGCGTTGAGCAGAACAGTCCCCACGGTGATGAAGAGATCATTGCCGCCGCCGACCAGTCGCAGGTTTTCCTCGTCACCCTCATCATCGGCGCGCTGGGCCCCAGCCGCGCCCGCGCGCTCCATGGCCTCAAGTTGATCCCGCAGCGTCTGCGAAATCAGACCCGCGGCGATCGCCTTGTCGAGTGTTTCCGCGCGGATCAATCGGGCTCCTGTGGCGCGTCGCGCGCCATCATCAATGCTGGCCCGTATTCCGATATTCTGGTGTCAAAGGCAACAAAGCCAGCCTTTTCATAAGCGCGGATAGCCCGCCCGTTGGCGGGATCCGGGTCTATGATGACGCGCGGCACGCCTTCCTCGAACAGCTGTTCGACGAACTGGCGCACGATTGCCGAGCCATGGCCGAGCCCGAGCAGCTCCGGCCGGCCGATCGACAGGTCGATGCCGAGCGTTCCGTAAGGCTGGTCGGCATAGGGGTGGTCGTCTTCCAGATGCGGGTCGTAGCTCTGCAGATAGGCGATCGGCTTGCCGTGGAGTTCGACGATCAGCGGCTCGACGGAAATCGAGTCGATATGATCGCGAATCTCGGCGATTTCCGTTTCGGGATCGTCCCACCACTCTGCCACATGCGGCTCGGCGAGCCAGCCGGCGATCATCGGCAGGTCTTTCTCGGTCACCGGCCGAAAATCATATCTATCTTCTTGTTCAACCATGATCTTTCCCGAAAACCGGTCTCCACTTTTCGGGATCATGGTCGGCGGCCGGGTCAGCCGGCATCGAGCGTTTCGATGACGAAATTGTTGTTGGTGTAGACGCAGATATCGGATGCGATCTGCATCGCCTTGCGGGCGATCTCCTCGGCGTCCTTGTCGCTGTCCATCAGGGCGCGCGCCGCGGCCAGCGCGAAATTGCCGCCAGAACCGATGGCCATGACGCCATGTTCGGGCTCGAGCACGTCGCCGGTGCCGGTCAGCGCCAGCGAGACCGACTTGTCGGCAACCAGCATCATCGCTTCCAGCCGGCGCAGATAGCGGTCGGTGCGCCAGTCCTTGGCGAGTTCGACGCAGGCGCGCGTCAGCTGGTCGGGATATTGTTCGAGCTTGGCTTCAAGCCGCTCCAGAAGGGTGAAGGCGTCCGCCGTGGCGCCGGCGAAACCGGCGATCACATTGCCGCTCTTGCCGATGCGGCGCACCTTTTTGGCGTTGCCCTTCATGATGGTCTGGCCAAGGCTGACCTGGCCATCGCCGGCGATCACCACCTTGTTGCCCTTGCGCACCGTCACGATGGTCGTGGCGTGCATGGTCAGTTCATTCGACATTTCCTGGCTCCGAGCAGCGCTATCCCAATAGGCGATTGGCGCGTACGAGTGACTTGATCGGCCATATGTATGCATGGGCCCGGTGATTGCAAACCGCTCGATACCCGACCGGGATGGCAACTGGCAATCGCCGGATCATGCTGCTAGAAGGCTCTCGTTTTCAAGCCGGTGAAGGCTTGGAACGCATGAAAACCCTGGGACAAGGACAAGGTCATGTCGCCCCGTTCCGCCGAAGCCAGCCGCAAGACCAAGGAAACCGATATCGCGGTATCGGTCCATGTCGACGGTTCGGGCAAATCAGACATTTCGACGGGCGTCGGCTTCTTCGACCATATGCTGGACCAGCTTTCCCGCCACTCGCTGATCGACATGACGGTCAAGGCCAAGGGCGACCTGCACATCGACGACCACCACACGGTCGAGGATACCGGCATCGCGCTCGGCCAGGCGCTGGCCAAGGCACTCGGCGAACGGCGCGGCATCATGCGCTATGCCTCGATCGACCTTGCCATGGACGAGACGCTGACGCGTGCGGCGATCGACGTGTCCGGCCGTCCCTTCCTGGTCTGGAACGTTTCCTTCTCGTCGCCTAAGATCGGCACGTTCGACACCGAACTGGTGCGCGAGTTCTTCCAGGCGCTGGCGCAGAATGCCGGCATCACGCTGCATGTCACCAATCATTACGGCGCCAACAACCACCACATCGCCGAGACCTGCTTCAAGGCGGTGGCGCGTGCGCTGCGCACGGCACTTGAACGCGACCCGCGCCAGCCGGACGCGGTACCCTCCACCAAGGGATCTTTGAAGGGATAGCGTCATGACCGCCTATGTCGTCATGGAACCGCCCGGCCGCAGCGAGAGGGCCGATACAACGGCCTTTGTCCGCGACGGCTTCACCTGGCTGGGTTTTCTGGTGCCGCCACTCTGGTTCGCCTGGCATCGGCTGTGGATCGAGGCAGCCCTTGCCTTCGTGGTCATGGGCCTGCTTTCTATGCTTGGCCAAAAGCTCGGCCTTGGCCCGGCCGCATCGCTGCTGTCGCTGCTGGTTTCGCTGTATGTCGGACTGGAAGGGCAGGGGCTGCGCATATCGGCACTTCGCCGGCGCGGCTGGCACGAATGGGGCGTGGTCGAGGCCGGATGGCTCGATGACGCCGACACGCGCTATGCGCTCGAGGCGGAAGCGCTTTCCGATCAGCCCGCACCGGGACCGCGCATGGTCCCGGACGCTGCCCTGGCGCGGCCATCGCAGCCGGGCATCGCGCTGGGGCTGACCCATATTCCGGGAAGACGCTGACATGCGCGTTGCCATCATCGATTACGGCTCGGGCAATCTGCGCTCTGCCACCAAGGCTTTCGAGCGCGCCGCGCGTGAAGCCGCCATATCCGCGGACATCGACCTGACCGCCGATGCGGAGAGGGTGCGCACGGCCGATCGCATCGTCCTGCCCGGCGTCGGCGCTTATGCCGACTGCGCGGCTGGCTTGCATGCCGTCGAAGGCATGTGGGAGGCGGTCGAGGAGGTCGCGATTGCCAAGGGCCGGCCTTTCCTGGGCATCTGCGTCGGCATGCAGCTGATGTCGCAGCGCGGCTTGGAAAAGATTGTCACCAACGGCTTCGGCTGGATATCAGGCGACGTCAAGGAGATCAGGCCGGCCGATCCGGCATTGAAGATCCCGCAGATCGGCTGGAACACGATCGACCTCAAACGCCGGCATCCGCTGTTTGCCGGCATTCCGACCGGGCCGGACGGGCTGCATGCCTATTTCGTCCATTCCTACCATCTTGATGCGCGCCAAGCGGACGAGGTCCTGGCGGTCGCCGACTATGGCGGCCCGGTGACGGCCACGGTCGCCCGTGACAATCTCGTCGGTACGCAGTTCCATCCTGAAAAGAGCCAGGCGCTGGGCCTGGCACTGATCACGAATTTCCTACGCTGGAGGCCCTGAAACACCATGAGTAAGAAGGGCTACTGGATGGCGATGATCGATGTCCGCGATCCCGATGTGTACAAGCAGTACATCGAGGCGAATGCCGTCGCCTTCGCGAAATACGGCGCGAAATTCCCAGTGCGGGCCGGTCGTTACGAGAGCCCCGAAGGACCGACCGGCAACCGTCACGTGCTGGTCGAGTTCGAGTCCTACGACAAGGCGGTCGAATGCTATCATTCGCCGGAGTATCAGCACGCCTCGAAGTTTCGGCTTGCCGCCTCATCAGGCCATTTCGTCATCGTTGAAGGCGCCTGAACGGATGATCCTTTTCCCAGCCATCGACCTCAAGGACGGCCAATGCGTGCGCCTCAAGCACGGCGACATGGCCACCGCGACCATCTACAATGACGATCCGGCGGCCCAGGCCAAGGCCTTCGAAAAACAGGGCTTCGAATGGCTGCACGTCGTCGACCTCAATGGCGCGTTCCAGGGCCAGAGCGTCAACAGCGCGGCGGTCGGCGCCATCCTCAAGGCGACGAAGAATCCGGTCCAGCTCGGCGGCGGCATCCGCACGCTGGCGCAGATCGAGGACTGGCTCGATCGCGGGCTGGCCCGCGTCATCCTCGGCACGGTGGCGGTGCGTGACCCCGGCCTGGTCAAGCAGGCCTGCATGGCTTTCCCCGGCAAGGTGGCCGTCGGCATCGATGCCAAGGGCGGCAAGGTTGCCGTGGAAGGCTGGGCCGAGGCGTCGAGCCTCGGCGTCATCGAACTGGCGAAGAAGTTCGAGGGCGCCGGCGTCGCCGCCATCATCTACACCGACATCGACCGCGACGGCGTTCTGACCGGCATCAACTGGGATGCCACCATCGACCTTGCCGACGCCGTGTCGATCCCGGTCATCGCTTCCGGCGGCCTCGCCTCGATCGCGGACATCGTGCGCATGACCATGCCCGACGCGAAAAAGCTCGAGGGCGCGATCTCCGGCCGCGCGCTCTATGATGGCCGCATCGATCCGACCGAGGCGCTGGCGATCCTGAAAGGCCGGCCTGCGGCGGAGACGCGGTCGTGAAAATCTCCATCATTCTGGCCTCTTATGACAGCGGCCACTACCATGGCGGCATGGGCCAAGGTCCGGATTCGCTGATATCGGGCGGTCTCGTGGACGCGCTGACCATAGCTGGCCACGATGTTGCCGTGGAAGACATCGGCAAGGTCGGAGACATTCAGGAGCGCGAGATCGCCACCGGCTTTGCCGTCTGCAACGCGGTTGCCGCCGAGGTTCGCTTTGCCCGTGACGCCGGTCGTTTTCCCATCGTTCTTGCCGGAAACTGCCTGACCAGCGCTGGCGCGGTCGCCGGTGAGGACGCCGATGCGATCATCTGGGCCGACCAGCATGGTGACCTCAACACGCCCGAGACATCCATGTATGGCTTTCTCGACGGCATGGCGCTGGCCACTGTTCTGGGCCTGTGCTGGCGCCCGATGGCGGCGGCCATTCCCGGCTTCAAGCCGATCGATCCGTCCCGCTGCGTGCTCATCAACGCACGCGATCTCGATGCCGCGGAAAAGCAGCTCCTCGAGACATTGCCGATCATCCGGACGGAATGTCCGGGAGTGGCCCAGGCGACCGAAAGACTGAAGGTCGCCGGTGCCAGACGCGTGCACATGCATCTCGACCTCGACGTGCATGACCCCAAGCAGCTGCAGGCCAACCGCTACGTCAGTTCCGGCGGGCCGAGCCCGGAACAGTTGCGCGACGCGGCTTGCGCCGCGGCACTTGCTGTGCCGGTCGTCGGCATCACTGTTTCCGCCTATGATCCGGCCTTCGACGCGCAGGGCGATGTCCCGCCGCTGGTCGGTCAGTTGCTCAACGATCTCATCGCCACGATAGAGGGCCGCTGATGCTGAAAGCCCGTGTCATCCCCTGCCTCGACGTCAAGAACGGTCGCGTCGTCAAGGGCGTCAACTTCGTCGATCTGATCGACGCCGGCGATCCGGTCGAGGCGGCCAAAGCCTATGACGCCGCCGGCGCCGACGAGCTCTGCTTTCTCGACATCACCGCTTCGTCGGACAATCGCGAGACTATCTTCGACGTCATCGCACGCACCGCCGAACAATGCTTCATGCCGCTGACCGTCGGCGGCGGCGTGCGCCAGGTCGCCGATATCAGGAAGCTGCTGCTGGCCGGCGCCGACAAGGTGTCGATCAACACGGCGGCGGTGAAGAACCCGGATTTCGTCGCCGAGGCGGCCGACAAGTTCGGCAACCAGTGCATCGTCGTCGCCATCGATGCCAAGAAAGTGTCGGGCGCCGGCGAGGCCGATCGCTGGGAGATCTTCACCCATGGCGGGCGAGAGAAGACCGGCATCGATGCGGTCGAGTTCGCGCGAAAAATGGTCGATCGCGGCGCCGGCGAGATCCTGCTGACCTCGATGGATCGGGACGGCACCAAGGCCGGCTACGACATCGCGCTGACCCGCGCCATTGCCGACGCGGTGCGGGCGCCGGTCATCGCTTCCGGCGGTGTCGGCACGCTCGATCACATGGTCGAAGGCATTCGCGATGGCCATGCCGGCGCGGTGCTGGCGGCCTCCATCTTCCATTTCGGCACCTATACGATAGCGCAGGCCAAGGCGCATATGGCCGCTGCGGGGCTGCCGATGCGGCTGGACTCGCTTGGCAATCGGTCCTAAAGCATGATCCCGAAAAGTGGGAACCGGTTTTCGGCAAAAAGATCATGCTGAAACAAGCAGATAGATGACGGTCATGACCGAGTTTTCGCTATCCGATCTGGAAAAAATCGTTGGGGAACGCGCCCATTCCGGTGATCCGGACTCCTGGACTGCAAACCTGTTTGCGCGCGGCATCGACAAGGCGGCGCAGAAGCTTGGCGAAGAAGCGGTCGAGACCGTCATTGCCGCCGTCAAGGGCGATAAACAGGCCCTCGTTTCGGAAAGCGCCGATCTTGTATATCATTGGCTCGTCGTTCTCGGCCTCTCCGGGGTTCCGCTGAGCGACGTGCTTAGGGAACTCGAACGCCGCACCGGGCATTCGGGCATCGCCGAGAAGGCGTCACGGCCCAAGGGCTGACCGCGAGGAAGGCAGGTATCTCGATGGATCAGCTCGCGCCAACCGAGAAATATTCCCCCTTTCGCTTCTTCTCCGCCGAGCAATGGTCGCAATTCCGCGCCGACACGCCATTGACGCTAAGCGCGGACGAATTCCGCCGCCTGCGCTCGCTCAACGACCCGATCGACCTCGAAGAGGTCAAGCGCATCTATCTGTCGTTGTCGCGGCTCTTGTCCGCGCATGTCGAGGCGAGCCAGCTGCTGTTCAGGCAACGCCAGGCCTTTTTCAACGCGGTGGACATCGTCAAGACGCCTTTTATCATCGGCATTGCCGGTTCCGTCGCGGTCGGCAAATCGACCACGGCGCGCGTGTTGAAGGAGCTGTTGGCGCGTTGGCCGTCGAGCCCCAAGGTCGACCTTATCACCACCGACGGCTTCCTGCTTCCCAACGAGGTCCTGCGCCGCGAGAACCTGATGGAACGCAAGGGATTTCCGGACAGCTACGATGTCGGCGCGCTGCTGCGCTTCCTCTCGGGGATCAAGTCGGCGCTGCCCGATGTCCGCGCGCCGGTCTATTCGCATCTGACCTATGACGTCATTCCCGGCGAGTTCGTCACCATCGATCGGCCTGACATCCTGATCTTCGAAGGTATCAATGTCCTGCAGCCCGGCAAGCTGCCGCAGGACGGCAAGATCGTGCCCTTCCTGTCGGATTTCTTCGACTTCGCCATCTATATCGATGCCGACGAGAAGCTGATCCACAATTGGTACATCTCCCGCTTCATGCGGCTGCGTGAGACCGCTTTCCGCAACCCGGAGTCCTTCTTTCACCGCTATTCGCAGCTCTCGGAGGGTTCGGCGCGCGCCATCGCCGAAGGTCTGTGGACCAACATCAACCTGAAGAACCTGCGCGAGAACATCCTGCCGACGCGGGCCCGCGCCGACCTCATCCTGCGCAAGGGCGCCGACCACCGGGTCGAGGAAGTGGCGCTCAGGAAGCTGTGACGGCCGGCTTCGTCACCCGCCTCAGCGTCAGATTGATGCGGCCGCCATTTTTCAGCAGCGCCGAAGTCGAGGGATAGATCCGGTCGACGCCGTGGAAGCACAGGCGGCCTTCGCCGCCGAGCACCACGACATCGCCGCTTTTCAGTCGAAACGACTTTGTGCCGCCCTCGCGCGTCACTTGGCCAACCCTGAACAGGCAATCGTCGCCGAGCGAGACGGAAACCACCGGCGCCGAAAAATCGGCCTCGTCGCGGTCCTGGTGCAGGCCCATCTTTGCCTCTGGAGTGTAGAAATTGACCAGGCACGCTTCCGGCGGATGCGGATAGCCCGAGACCTGCCGCCACAGCTCGAGCAGGCTGTTCGGGATTGGCGGCCATGGCGCTCCGGTCACTGGATGCGTCGGCTGGTAGCGGTAGCCTTGCTCCTTGTCGGTAACCCAGCCGAGCGGGCCGCAATTGGTCATGCGCACGCTCATCTCCTTGCCGGTGCGCGGCATGGCTGGCACGAATAGCGGCGCCTGCTGCACGATGCTTCTCACCTCATCGACCAGCGCTTCCTGCACGCTGCGTGACAGGTAAGCTGGCATGTGGCGGACGCCTTTGGGCAGGACGAGCATAGGCTTGGTCGCTAGATCCGTTCGTCAAAAGTCAAGCATGCCATCGCCAAATGAAAACGGCGACCTGAAAGTCGCCGCTCATGTCATTTGCGGTTCGAAATTGGAAGTTGTTTTGTGTGCTCGCCATTGGGTGTGTAGTGCTTAATCATTCTCCACCCGGCCGCGCAGTTTCTTGATCGTGCCGCGTCCGGCCTTGCTCTTCAGCCGCCGCTCCACCGCACCCTTCGACGGCCGCGTCTTCTTGCGCGGCGGCGGTGGCGGTTCGGCGGCCTTGGCGACCAGCGCCGTGAGTCGTGCCCGTGCGTCCGCCCGGTTCTGTTCCTGGGTGCGGAAGCGGCCTGCCTCGATGACGATGACGCCGTCCTTGGTGGCACGCTGGCCGGCAAGCTTGATCGTGCGCTCGCGCACGCGCTCCGACAGGCCCGTTGCGTTGGCCGCATCGAAGCGCAGCTGCACCGCCGTCGCCACCTTGTTGACGTTCTGGCCGCCTGGACCGGACGAACGGATGAAGTCCTCGTGCAGGTCGCCCGGGTAGATCACCGCATCGTCGGCAATGATGATGTTGTCGTCGCTCGCCATGCCGCAGTCATGGCGCGGCGGATCAAAAAAGAAAAGGCCCGATCGAGACCGGGCCTTTCAACGACGGCTTAGTCCGATGGCGTGGTTACTCCGCCGCTTCCTGCATGCGCGGCGCGGCGCCCAGCACCACGGCGTCGACATGGCGTTCGAATTTCTCGAAGTTGACGGCGAACATGCCGACCAGTCTTGCCGCCTGCAGGTCATAGCCGGCCTTGTCAGCCCAGGTCGAGCGCGGGTCGAGAATGGCGCTGTCGACGCCGCGAACCGCCACCGGCACCTCGAAACCGAAATGAGGGTCGGTGCGGAACTCGGCCGTCTTCAGCGAGCCGTCGAGTGCGGCGGCAAGCAAGGCCCGCGTCGCCTTGATCGGCATGCGCTTGCCGGTACCGTAGGCGCCGCCGGTCCAGCCGGTGTTGACCAGCCAGCAATCGGCGCCATGGCGGGCGATCAGCTCGCGCAGCAGGTTGCCGTATTCGGATGGATGGCGCGGCATGAACGGCGCGCCGAAACAGGTGGAAAACGTCGCCTCGGGCTCGGTCACGCCCTTTTCGGTTCCGGCCACCTTGGCGGTGTAACCGGAGAGGAAATGATACATCGCCTGCGCCGGGCTCAGCCGCGCGATCGGCGGCATCACGCCGAAGGCGTCGGCGGTCAGCATGATGATGTTGTTGGGGTGGTTGGCGCGTCCCGTCTTGCTGGCGTTGGGGATGAAGTCCAGCGGATAGGCGCAGCGCGTGTTTTCGGTGAGCCTCCCGTCGTTGAAATCCGGCACGCCGTCGACATCGAGCACGACATTTTCCAGCACGGTGCCGAAGCGCTGCGTGGTGGCAAATATTTCCGGCTCGGCTTCCGACGACAGCTTGATCGTCTTGGCGTAGCAGCCGCCTTCGAAATTGAAGATGCCATGCGGCCCCCAGCCATGCTCGTCGTCGCCGATCAGCGTGCGCGAGGGATCGGCCGAGAGCGTCGTCTTGCCGGTGCCCGACAGGCCGAAGAAGATGGCTGCATCGCCGGCCGCGCCCTCATTGGCAGAGCAATGCATCGGCATCACGCCTTTCGCCGGCAGCAGATAGTTGAGCATGGTGAACACCGACTTCTTCATCTCGCCGGCATAGGAGGTGCCGCCGATCAGCACGATCTTGCGCGTGAGGTCGACGGCGATCACCGTTTCGGTACGGCTGCCGTGGCGGGCTGGATCGGCACGGAAGGACGGCAGGTCGATGATGGTCATGTCCGGTACGAAATGCTCGAGCTCGGCGGCATTCGGCCGGATGAGCAGATTGCGGATGAACAGCGAGTGCCATGCAAACTCGGTGATGACCCTGGTGGGCAGCTTCAGCTCTTCATCGGCGCCGCCAACCAGATCCTGGACGTAAATATCCTTGTCGGCGGCGTGCGCCTGGAAATCGGCAAGCAACGCGTCGAACTGGGCCGGCGAGATCGCCTTGTTGTTGTCCCACCAGATGTGCGGCTCGGTGGCGCCGTCGCGGACGACGAATTTATCCTTGGGCGAGCGGCCGGTGTGCTGGCCGGTCTCGGCGAGCAGCGCGCCGTGCGCGGTCAGCCTGGCTTCGCCGCGTCGGATCGATTCCTCATAAAGGGCTGCCGCACCGAAATTATAGCGCACCACGCCGGTGGTTTTCAGGCCGATATGATCGATAGCGCAGGCAGGATTGCGTTTGCCGACTTCCGACATGGGTGTCCCTTCTTGGATTTGCCGCATCTTTGCCGGCGTGTTTCCGACAAGCCCGCACCGCGGACTGAAATGCTCAGAAACAGAAAAGCCGAATGATATCAAATCATTAATCGATTTAAAAATTTTGAAAGTTGTTTAAATCGTTTATATGTGCAAAAAGTTCGGCGGTTGCCCAAAGGATTGGCGATGTACGTTCGTCCAATCCATATCGAGGTAGGATTGTGGCCGCCGGCATGCCGCGCGTGACAGCGGGCAAGGCGTATGCCACATTTTGTACCTAATTTGTCCTGCAAAAGCCCCTTCTCTACGAAAGAAGGGACAGCTCATGAGGGAGCCGCTTGAAATGGCAACAATCGCGCTTGTCGATGACGACCGCAACATTCTGACATCGGTGTCGATCGCGCTCGAATCCGAGGGGTATCGCGTCGAGACCTATACGGATGGTGCGTCAGCGCTGGAGGGATTGGCGGCACGCCCGCCTAACCTTGCCATCCTCGACATCAAGATGCCGCGCATGGACGGCATGGAACTGCTGCGCCGGATGCGCCAGAAGTCCGACCTCCCGGTGATCTTCCTGACCTCCAAGGACGACGAGATCGATGAATTGTTCGGCCTCAAGATGGGCGCCGACGATTTCATCCGCAAACCGTTCTCGCAGCGTCTGCTGGTCGAGCGGGTGCGCGCCGTGCTGCGCCGTGCCAGTGCCCGCGAGGCCGCCGCCAAGACACCCAGCCAGCAAGCCCGCTCGCTCGAACGCGGTCAGCTCGTCATGGACCAGGAGCGCCACACCTGCACCTGGAAGGGCGAGCCGGTGACGCTCACCGTCACCGAGTTCCTGATCCTGCATTCGCTGGCGCAGCGTCCCGGCGTCGTAAAAAGCCGTGATGCGCTGATGGATTCGGCCTATGATGAACAGGTCTATGTCGACGACCGCACCATCGACAGCCACATCAAGCGGCTGCGCAAGAAATTCAAGGCCGTCGACGACGACTTCGAGATGATCGAAACCCTTTACGGAGTCGGATACCGGTTCCGCGAGGCGTAAGGTGCATGTCGCCCAAAAGTGGTCCCGGTTTTTGGGGTGACGACATGCACCAGAGCAAGGTATTTCATGTCGCCCAAAAGTGGTCCCGGTTTGGGATGACGACATGCATCTAACTAGAGACTAGGCGGGAGCTGCTATTCGATGGCAGTCGAGGCACAGCGAAGCAGACCGGCGGGCGCCTCGAGGCGGCCGTCGCGGATCATGCCGTCCTTCGTGTCGAAGATCACGGTCCCGATGCGCCGCTTCCTCGGCCATCATATCTTTTCCAGCCTGACGCGACGTATCCTCTTCCTCAACCTTGCCGGCCTTGCCGTCCTGGTGACCGGCATTCTCTATCTCAACACCTTCCGCGACGGGCTGATCGACGCCCGCGTCGAAAGCCTGATGACGCAGGGCGAGATCATCGCCGGCGCGATCGCGGCGTCGGCGACGGTCGAGACGGATTCGATCAGCATCGACCCGGAAAAGCTGCTTGAGCTGCAGGCCGGCGAAAGCCTTGGACCGGGCTCCGACCAACTCGACAATCTCGACTTCCCGATCAACCCGGAACGTGTCGCGCCGGTGCTGAGAAGGCTGATCTCGCCGACCCGGACCCGCGCCCGCATCTATGACCGCGACGCCAATCTGCTGCTCGATTCACGCCATCTCTATTCGCGCGGCCAAATCCTGCGCTACGACCTGCCGCCGGTGGAAGAGGAACAGCCCGATCTGCTCGAGCGCATCCAGAAATTCGTCTTCGACTTCTTCCGCAACACCGAGCTGCCGGTCTATCACGAGCAGCCGGGCGGCAATGGCGCCGCCTTCCCGGAGGTGGTCAAGGCGCTCACCGGCAGCCCGTCGACCATCGTGCGCATATCGGAACAGGGTGAGCAGATCGTTTCCGTGGCGGTGCCCATCCAGCGCTTCCGAGCGGTTCTCGGCGTTCTGATGCTGTCGACTGAAGGCGGCGACATCGACAAGATCGTCGCCGCAGAGCGCAAGGCGATCCTGCGCGTCTTCGGCATCGCGGCCTTGGTCACCGCCATCCTGTCGATGCTGCTCGCCTCCACCATAGCCAATCCGCTGCGCCGGCTGTCGGCGGCGGCGGTGCGGGTGCGGCGCGGCGTCAAGAGCCGTGAGGAAATCCCCGACTTTTCCGACCGCCAGGACGAGATCGGCAATCTCTCGATCGCGATACGCGACATGACCAAGGCTCTCTACGCCCGCATCGAGGCGATCGAAAGCTTTGCGGCCGACGTGTCGCATGAATTGAAGAACCCGCTGACGTCGCTGCGCAGCGCGGTGGAAACCTTGCCGCTGGCCAAGAACGACGATTCGCGCGGCAGGCTGATGGACGTGATCCAGCACGATGTCAGGCGGCTGGACCGGCTCATCACCGATATTTCCGATGCCTCCCGTCTTGATGCGGAGCTCGCGCGCGAAGATGCCGGGACCGTCGACTTGAAGAAATTTATCACCGATCTCGTCGTCGTTTCGCGTGAAGCCACGCGCAACAAGAAGGCGGTCGAGATCGAGTTCAAGATCGCCAAACTGCCGCAGGGCGTCAAAGGCTATTTCGTCGTCGGGCATGACCTGCGCATCGGCCAGGTGATCACCAACCTGATCGAGAACGCTCGCTCCTTCGTTCCCGAGGACCATGGTCACATCGGCCTGTCGTTGGCACGCGCCGGCAAGTTCAACATCATCACGGTCGACGACAATGGTCCCGGCATCCGCGCCGACAACATCGACCGCATCTTCGAACGGTTCTACACCGACCGGCCGGCCGGCGAGGCGTTCGGCCAGAATTCAGGCCTTGGCCTGTCGATATCCAGGCAGATCGTCGAGGCCCATGGCGGCACCTTGACCGCCGAGAACATCCCCGGCACCAAACCCGGCGAGATCAAGGGCGCGCGCTTTGTCGTGACGCTGCCGGCCGAAGCATGATCCCGAAAAGTGGAAACCGGTTTTCTCGGACGAACGGTTCCGTTCGTCCAGAGATCATGCTTCATCCAACAGGCATGATCCAGCAAAGTGGAAAACGGTTTTCGGACAAGATCATCATGCTTCATCCAAAAACATGATCGTGCAAGATCGTGCCTGATCCAGTTGCGCAGCCAGAAAACATTCACGGAACCGCGATCCTGATCGGCGAGCGCGGCGTCCTTATCACCGGGCCGTCCGGCGCCGGTAAGACGACGTTGGCGCTGACACTCCTGGACCATTGCCGCGCGCGCGGACTGTTCTCGCGGCTGATCGGCGACGACAGGCTGCTTGCCGCCGCCCGCGCCGGGCGGCTGGTCTGTCGCGTGCCGGCGACCATCGCCGGTCTCGCCGAAGTGCCTGGGTTCTTGCCGCGACCGCTGCCGTTCGAGCCGGGCGGAGTGATCGACCTGCATGTGAGGCTGGTGCCAAAGGCAGAGATGGCCCGTTTCCAGGAGGAGGAAATCAGCGAGCCTGTCGCAGGCTGCCCGGTGCCGCGTATCGACCTTGCCGAGCGTAACGCCGCCACGGCACTGCCCGCCGTGATGGCGCGGCTGTCGATCGCGCCTTTTCTATGATCCGCCCCGGCTTTTTTGCTGCAATGCGTCAAAATGGCATGGACCTGCGCAATTTTGGGCTTGTCAACGGGCCGTGCGTCGACAAGATAGCGCTCCCGCCGCCTGGAATGGCTGGCGAGCATAAAATGCGCCTGTGAAGCGGCGATGACGGGAGCCACCAAAGAATGATCGGACTCGTGCTTGTAACGCACGGTCAACTGGCCGCCGAGTTTCGACATGCCGTGGAACATGTCGTCGGGCCACAAGACAATTTCGAAACCGTGGCGATCGGCGCCGATGACGATATGGAGCAGCGTCGCCGCGATATCGTCGACGCTGTTGCCCGTGTCGACACCGGGGCGGGGGTCATCGTGCTGACCGACATGTTCGGCGGCACGCCCTCCAACCTTGCCATCTCGGTGATGGAGTCCGGCCGCACGGAGGTGATCGCCGGCATGAACCTGCCGATGCTGATCAAGCTCTCCTCGATCCGCAAGGGCGACAATATGGCGGCGGCGCTCGATGAGGCGCAGGCGGCCGGCCGCAAATATATCAACGTCGCCAGTCAGCTTCTGAGCAGCAAATGAACGCGCTGTCCCCGGAAAAAGATCAGATCGCCAAAGATACCATCACGAGGGACTTCCCCATCATCAACCAGCGCGGCCTGCACGCCCGCGCCTCGGCGAAATTCGTCCAGCTGGCCAGCGGTTTCGACGCCTCGGTGCATGTCGAGAAGGACGGCGTCAAGGTCGGCGGCACCTCGATCATGGGCCTGATGATGCTGGCGGCAAGCCCCGGCTACTCGATCCGCGTCACCGCCAGCGGGCCGCAGGCGCGGCAGGTCATCGACGCTCTGGAGCAGCTGGTGGCGTCCCGCTTCGGCGAGGAAAGCTGATCCGCCACACTGCGAACGCATGTCCGAGAGACATGCACGAATAAAGATTTCTTTATATCCCATTGTCGTCTCGGTGCCGATCTGCTAGTCAGACCGGCAATTCGCGCCCTTCGACGCGCCTGCCGGCGTGGGCGCATCCGCAACCAATTCGCAGCACAAAACTTCGGAGCACTGCCATGACGGGTAGCAAGGACTATGTGGTCGCCGACATCTCGCTTGCCGGCTGGGGTCGCAAGGAAATCGAGATCGCCGAGACCGAAATGCCGGGCCTGATGGCCAGCCGCGAGGAATTCGGCGACAAGCAGCCGCTCAAGGGCGCGCGCATCACCGGCTCGCTGCACATGACCATCCAGACCGCGGTCCTGATCGAGACGCTGAAGGCGCTCGGCGCCGATCTCCGCTGGGCCTCCTGCAATATCTTCTCGACCCAGGATCACGCGGCCGCGGCCATCGCCGAGGCCGGTATCCCGGTGTTCGCCGTCAAGGGCGAGTCGCTCGAGCAGTACTGGGACTATACCGACAAGATTTTCCAGTGGGCCGACGGCGGCCTCTCCAACATGATCCTCGATGATGGCGGCGACGCCACCATGTACATCCTGATCGGCGCCCGCGCCGAGGCCGGCGAGGACGTGCTGTCCAACCCGCAGAGCGAGGAAGAGGAATACTTCTACGCGCAGGTCAAGAAGCGCCTGAAGGCCTCGCCCGGCTTCTTCACCAAGCAGAAGGCGGCGATCCGTGGCGTCACCGAAGAGACGACGACCGGCGTCAACCGGCTTTACCAGCTGCAGAAGAAGGGCCTGCTGCCCTTCCCCGCCATCAACGTCAACGACTCGGTCACCAAGTCGAAATTCGACAACAAATACGGCTGCAAGGAATCGCTCGTCGACGGCATCCGTCGCGGCACCGACACGATGATGGCCGGCAAGGTAGCCGTCGTCTGCGGTTACGGCGACGTCGGCAAGGGCTCGTCGGCCTCGCTCAAGGGCGCCGGCGCCCGCGTCAAGGTTACCGAGGTCGATCCTATCTGCGCCCTGCAGGCGGCGATGGATGGTTTTGAAGTCGTCACGCTGGAAGACGCGGCACCCACCGCCGACATCGTCATCACCACCACCGGCAACAAGGACGTCGTCACCCTCGACCACATGCGCTCGATGAAGGACATGGTGATCGTCGGCAACATCGGCCACTTCGACAATGAGATCCAGGTGGCCGCGCTGCGCAACCTGAAATGGACCAACGTCAAGCCGCAGGTGGACATGATCACCTTCCCGGACGGCAAGCGGATGATCCTTCTGTCCGAAGGCCGCCTGCTCAATCTCGGTAACGCCACCGGCCACCCGAGCTTCGTCATGTCGGCATCCTTCACCAACCAGGTGCTGGCCCAGATCGAGCTGTACACCAAGCCCGGCCAGTACGAGAACCAGGTCTATGTCCTGCCCAAGCATCTCGATGAAAAGGTCGCGCGCCTGCATCTCGACAAGCTTGGCGCCCGTCTTACCGAATTGTCCGGTGAGCAGGCGGCCTATATCGGCGTCACGCCGCAGGGTCCGTTCAAGCCGGAACACTACCGCTATTAACCAAATCTAAAATTGCTACCAGATATTGAGGCCGGGCGATTGACTTTTCGCCCGGCTTTATTTTTGCGCGCAATCGCCTTCACGACGATTCGGCGAGGGTTTATTGTCAGGTGATTCGCGACGCTTCCAGCCCGAGAGGGGTTCAAGAGAGGTGTGCATCAGGGCGGTCTTGCATTCAGGCGGCGGAGAGGACCAAGACATGCCGGGGCAACACCCGCACAGAGCGGGACGGGCCGTTTCCGGCGGCCATGACGATTCGAGGATCACTGGCTCCGCCTTGCAAAGCGGGGGCGTGTCCTGGCGCGTCCGTGCGTCGATCTTCCTTGCCACCTCCGCGCTTGCCGGCCCTTTGGCAGGTGCTGTCGCGCATGCCGAGACCGCTGGTTCCGCCGTCGCCGGATTGTCGATGAGCGCCGTAGAGGTGATGCAGCTTGCCGTGTTTGTCGGGGTGACGGGCGCTGCCCTTCTCTCGGCCATCGTTCTCATCCGCGAAAGAGCCCGCACCTCGGCGGAAAATGTCGAGCTCAGGAGCCGCCTCGCCGATATCAACGCGGCGCTCCGCCGCTCGGAGGCGCTGCTCAATCTGCGCGACCAGCGCGTGGTCGTCTGGGCCGCGGAAAACAAGAAGCCGGAACTCATCGGCACATTGCCCGTCGAAAGCGGCGCTCCGGAGGACCGGGCCGCTTTTCTTGCTTTCGGCCGCTGGCTGATGCCGCGTTCGGCGGCAGCACTTGAACATGCCGTTGCGGGATTGCGCGAAAAAGCCAAACCCTTCGACCTCGTCATCGAATCGCAGGCCGGCGCTCCGCTCGAAGTGCATGGCCGCAAGAGCGCGGCGCATGTGCTCGTACGTTTTATCTCGCTTTCGGAGACGCAGCGCAGCCAGGCCAGGCTGAAGATCGAGAACCAGCGGCTGGCCGCCGACCATGATACGATGATCGGCCTGCTCGACGCGCTGAACATGCCGGCCTGGCTTCGCAGCGCGGATGGGCGGCTGAAGTGGGTCAACCGGGCCTATGCCAATGCGGTCGAATCCGAAAATGCCGAAACCGCGGTTCGGGAGGCAAAAGAGTTCCTCGGCGGCCAGGCACGCGACACGATTGCCGCCCAGCACAAGACACATCCGGTCTTCGAACAGTCGCTTTCCACCGTGATCGAAGGTGATCGCCGTGTGTTTGCGGTCACCGATTTCGCCGGCAGCGATGGCTCGGCCGGCCTTGCTTGCGACACCAGCGCTATCGAGACGGTTCGCGGCGAATACGAGCGGACCGTCAGGAGCCACGCCGACACGCTCGATCAGCTCAATACGGCGGTCGCCATTTTCGACACCGACGAGAAGCTGCGGTTCTTCAATCAGGCCTTTCAGAAGCTATGGGGCCTCGACAGTGGTTTCCTGCACAGCGCTCCCGACAATGCGCTGCTGCTCGACCGGCTGCGCAGCGAGGGCAAGATCGCCGAGCAACCGGAATGGCGCCGCTGGAAGGAAGGTTTGCTCGGCGCCTATCGTGCCGTGGAATCGCAGGAGCATTGGTGGCATCTGCCGGACGGCAAGACCATCCGCGTCGTCGCCAACCCGCAGCCCAAGGGTGGCGTGACCTGGGTGTTCGAGAACCTGACCGAGAAGATGGACCTCGAAAGCCGCTACCAGACAGCGGTGCGGGTCCAGGGCGAGACGCTCGACAATCTTGCCGAAGGCGTGGCGGTGTTCGGCCCCGACGGCAGGCTTCGGCTGTCGAATCCCGCCTTTGCCACACTCTGGGGTTTGAGCGGCGAAGCGGCCAAGCCAAATGTCCACGTCTCCACGGTCCGCGACCTTTGCGACCGGCAGGCGGCGGACAGTCCCTGGCCAGGCTTCGTCGCCGCCATCACCGGCTTCGACGACGAGCGCCGCGACCGCCATGGCCAGACCGAACTCAACAACGGCAATGTGCTGAGCTACGCCATGATCCCGTTACCCAACGGGCAGGTGATGATGACCTTCGTCGACGTTACCGACAGCGTTAATGTCGAAAGGGCGCTGAAGGACAAGAACGAGGCGCTGCAAAAATCCGACCAGCTCAAGAACGAATTCGTCCAGCACGTCTCCTATGAACTGCGCTCACCGCTGACCAACATCATCGGCTTCACCGAACTGCTGTCGCAGCCCACGACCGGTCCGCTGACGCAGAAACAGCGCGAATATGTCGAGCATGTCAGCTCGTCGTCCTCGGTGCTGCTCACCATCGTCAACGACATCCTCGATTTGGCCACGGTGGACGCCGGCATCATGCAGCTCGACATTTCCGAGGTGCACGTCGATCGCACCATTGCGGCCGCGGCCGAACTGGTCGCCGACCGGCTGGAAGAGCATTCGATCAGGCTTGAGGTCGACGCCAGTGCTGCGCCGAAGACGTTCCACGGCGACGAAATCCGCGTCCGCCAGATCCTCTACAATCTGCTTAGCAACGCCGCCAACTACGCGCCGGAAGCCAGCACCATCCGGCTCACTTGCCGCAATCTGGCGGACGGGGTGGAATTCTCGGTTCATGACGACGGCCCCGGCATGCCGCCGGACCTGCTCGATTCTGTGTTTCGCCGCTTCGAGCCGCGCGCCAATGGCGGCCGCCGGCGCGGTGCCGGTCTCGGCCTGTCGATCGTCAAAAGCTTTGTCGAGCTGCATGGAGGCAGCGTTCGCATCGAAACCGGCAAGGACAAGGGCACGACCGTCATCTGCACCTTTCCCGACATGCCGGGCATCCGCGCCGCGGCCGAGTAGCACGCTCGATGACGGGATTGGTGCTGGAGCGTTTGCTCGCCGACGAGACACAGACAGCACGGCTGGGCGAAGATCTTGCCCTGTCGCTGCGCCCGGGTGATGTGCTTGCCCTCAAGGGCGATCTCGGCGCCGGCAAGTCGACGTTGGCGCGGGCCTTGATCAGGACCTTGGCCGACGATGCCGGTCTCGATGTTCCGAGCCCGACCTTCACGCTGGTGCAGAGCTACGACACGCGCATCCCGGTCCATCATTTCGATCTCTACCGCCTGTCCTCGGCGGCCGAGATCGATGAGCTCGGCTTCGACGAAGCCCTGACCCAAGGCGCCGCTTTGGTCGAATGGCCGGAACGGGCGGAAGATTATCTGCCGAAAACCACGGTCCTGATCGAGCTCGTCCAGCATGGCGACGGCCGGTTGGCGAGATTGTCGGGGCAGGGCGCTGCCTTCGATCGGGCGGCACGATCGCTGGCCATGCGCGACTTTCTCGTGAACGCCGGCTGGGGGCAAGCGCAGCGCCGCCATTTCATTGGCGATGCTTCGGCCCGCTCCTACGAGATCGTTTCGCTGCCGGACCGGAAGCCGCGAGTGCTGATGAATTCCCCCCGGCTGGTGCTCGGCCCACCCGTGCGCGACGGCAGACCCTATGCCGAGATCGCTCATACCGCCCAGTCGGTCTCCGCCTTCGTCGCCATCGACCGCGCCTTGAAGGCCGGCGGCGTCACCGTTCCGGAAATCCATGCCGAGGACCAGGAGCAGGGATTCCTGCTGCTCGAACATCTTGGTTCGGAAGGGTTTCTCGGCAGCGATGGCCAGCCGCTGGCCGAGCGCTATGCGGCGGCAGCCGAACTGCTGGCCATGATGCATGGCAGAGCCTGGCCGCAGCGCCTGGAAACAGGGCACGGCGGCTTCCACGACGTGCCGCCTTTCGACCGTGATGCCATGATGATCGAAGTCGATCTGCTGGTCGATTGGTACGTGCCGGCGCTATCGGGCAGCCCGGCAAGCGACAGCTTGCGCGCCGGCTACCACAGGGAGTGGAATGCGCTTCTCGACCGGCTGCACGGCCGCGAAGTCACACTGATGCTGCGCGACTTCCATTCGCCCAACATCATCTGGCGCGGCGATCTTTTCGGTCATGACCGGCTGGGCATCGTCGATTTCCAGGATGCGCTGATCGGCCCGTCCGCCTATGACGTCGCCTCGCTCGCCATGGACGCGCGCGTCACGATGTCGCCCGAGATCGAGAGAGAGACGCTCGATGCCTACATCACGGCGCGCCACGCAGCCGGCGCTTTCGACGAGGCAAGTTTCCTGGAATCCTACGCAATCATGGCGGCGCAGCGGAACTCCAAGATCCTCGGCATCTTCGTCCGTCTCGAAAAGCGCGACGGCAAACCCTATTATCTGAAGCATCTCCCGCGCATTCGCGATTATCTGCGCCGGGCCTTGTCTCATCCGGCGCTGGCAAGCATGCGCGATTTCTACAACGCCAACGGTTTGCTGGAGGAGCGAGCGCTGTGACAGCAAAACCGGACACTGCCATCGTACTTGCCGCCGGGCTCGGCAAACGCATGCGGCCGATCACCGACACCATTCCCAAGCCGCTGGTCAGGATCGCCGGCAAGACGCTGCTCGACTGGAGCCTCGACAGCCTGGCCGCCGCCGGTGTCGCCAAGGCGGTGGTCAACGTTCACTATTTTCCCGACCAGATCGTCGCCCATGTCGCGGCGCGCCAGTCGCCGAAGATTGTTATCTCCGATGAGAGCGAAAGACTTCTCGATTCCGCCGGCGGCATCATCAAGGCGTTGCCGGAATTGGGCGAGCAGCCCTTCTACATCCTCAACGCGGACACCTTCTGGATCGACGACGGTCCACTCAATCTCAAGCGCCTCGCCCTTGCATGGGACGCGGCGAAAATGGATATTCTGCTGATGCTGGCGGATCTTAATCAGGCGACCGGACACTACGGCAGCACCGACTTCCTGGTGGCGCCGGATGGAGCCTTGCAGCGCTCGAAAGGCGATCCGGCGGGTCTGATCTATGCCGGAGCGGCGATCGTCCATCCGCGCCTATTCAGGCAAGCAGCGGCCGGGCCGCACTCGCTCAACGCCTATTTCGATTCGAGCATCGCCGCCGGCCGACTGTTCGGCATGCCCATGCACGGCCAGTGGATCACCGTCGGTACGCCTGATGCCATTGCGCTCGCCGAAGCGGCGGTCGCCGGCGCGCTAATCGAGTCTCAATGAGCGGCTCAAGCCGCGTTTTCTCGATCCCCCCCGGGGCGCCGTTTCTACCGACGCTTGCCGAAGCGCTGCTTGCCGGCCGCCTTGTTCCTGGCTTTCGCTTCGACGGCGATCCGCTCGCTTTGGCCGATGTCACCATCTATGTGCCGACGCGCCGCGCCGCGCGCGCGCTGCGGGGTGTCTTCGTCGACAGCCTGGCGGCACGCGGCGGCGGCGGTTCGGCGATCCTGCCGGTTGTCCGGCCACTCGGCGAGTTCGATGAGGATGAGGCCGCGTTCGAAACCGAGGCAGCGGCGGCGATCGATCTCGCACCGCCGATAGCCGCGACTGAGCGCCTGTTGCTGCTGACGCCGCTGGTGCGCGCCTGGAAACGCCGGCTGCCGGCGCATGTCGCCGCGCTCTTCGCCGAGGAGATCGTCATCCCGGCCTCCACCGCCGATGCGATCTGGCTGGCGCGCGATCTGGCAAGGCTGATGGACGAGATCGAGACGGAAGGCACGGACTGGGCCAAGCTCACCGACCTGGTGACCGGCAATCTTGCCGGATGGTGGCAGGTGACGCTTGAATTCCTCGGCATCGTCACCGACGCCTGGCCGAAATTCCTCGCGGAAAGCGATCGCTCCAATCCAGCCGCGCATCGCAGCGCGCTGATCCGCGCCGAGGCGGCGCGGCTGCAGCGCAATCCGCCCGCTGGACCGGTCATCGCCGCCGGCTCGACCGGCTCCATTCCGGCCACCGCTGAGCTGCTTGCGGCGATCGCCCGCTTGCCCGGCGGCGCCATCGTGCTGCCAGGCCTCGACCGGACGCTGGACGAAGCGTCCTTCCAGGCAATCGCCGCGCCGGGTGCGCGTCCGGCCGTGCTAGGCCATCCGCAATATGGCCTGGCCAGGCTGATCGCCAAGATCGGGGTGTTGCGCGGCGATGTCGAGGAGATCGGCGCGCCCGTGCCACGGCTCGCGCTTCGCGCCGCCCTTGTCGGCGAAGCCCTGCGGCCGGCTGAGACCACCGAATTTTGGGCCGAGACGCGCAATGGCTTTTCGACGTCCGATATCGCCGGGGCATTCGCCGGCGTGACCTTGCTCGAAGCAGCCAGCGAACGCGACGAAGCCGTGGCCATTGCCGTGGCGCTCAAGCGCGCGGTCGAAGTATCAGGCCAAAAGGCCGCTCTCGTCACCGGCGACCGCGCGCTGGCGCGGCGCGTCTCGGTCGAGCTCCAGCGCTTCGGCGTCGTCGCAGACGATTCCGGCGGCACCTCGCTCGCCAACACCCCGCCGGCCAGCCTGCTCCGGCTGGCGCTCGAAGCGGTGTTCCGGCCAGGCGATCCGGTAGGCCTGCTGTCGCTGCTCAAGCATCCGCTGCTTGGCCTCGGCCTCGAACGGGCTGATGTGCGCCATGCTGCGGAACTGGTCGAACTGGTGGCGCTGCGCGGCGGCACAGGCCGTCCCGACATCGTTTCGTTGCCGGAACTATTCGAGGCTCGCCTCACCGGCCTGGGCAGCGGCAGCCGGCCGCCCTTCTGGTTTTCCCGGTTGACCGTGCGCGCCATCGAAAGCGCACGGAATTTGCTGGACCGTCTCACGCAAGCACTGGCGCCACTTGCGGCTTTCCGGGGCCAGGATGACGCCGACCTTGCCGCGCTGGTCACAGCCAGCGTCGTCGCACTCGAAAATCTCGGCCGCACCGCCGATGGCGGCCTTGGCGAACTCTATGCCGGTGACGCCGGCGAAAAGCTTGCCGAACTGCTGCGCGGGTTGGTCGCGGCTTCCGCATCGCTGTCCTTCGCGGCGAGCGAATGGCCAGACGTGATGGCGGCGCTGATCGCGCCAGAAACGGTCAAGCCGGCGCAAGGCACCGACAGGAACATCGCTATCTGGGGCGCGCTGGAAGCACGCTTGCAGACTGTCGACACGCTGGTCATCGGCGGGCTGAACGAGGGCGTATGGCCGCGCAAGCCCGAGAGCGACCGCTTCATGTCGCGGCTGATGAAGACTGGCATCGATCTCGAACCGCCGGAACGGCGCATCGGCCTTGCCGCGCATGATTTCCAGATGGCCATGGGCGCGAAGAAGGTGCTGCTGGCCCGCTCGGCGCGTGCCGGCGATGCACCGGCGGTGCCGTCGCGCTGGTTGCAGCGCCTGCTCACGTTCATCGGCAACGACCAGGCGGCAGCGCTGCGCCGCCGTGGTGACGAACTGCTCACCTGGGCGCGCGCACTCGACTCCGGTCCAAGACAGGATTTCGCGCCGCGGCCGCAGCCGAGGCCGCCCTTGTCAGTGCGCCCTGGCCATTTCTCGGTCACCGAGATCGAGACACTGCGCCGTGATCCCTATGCCGTCTACGCAAGACGAATCCTCGGCCTGGTGCCGCTCGATCCGGTCATCCGCGACCCCGGTGCGGCCGAGCGCGGCACGCTGTTCCATGCCATCCTGCACCTGTTCGCGGCACGCGTCGCCGATCCACGTGCTCCCGATGCGCTCGCCGGCCTCATATCAGCGGGCCGTGCCTGTTTTGCCGATGCAGCCCTTCCAGCCGATGTCGAAGCGGTGTGGTGGCCGCGTTTCGAAAAACTTGCCACCAACATCATCGAGTGGGAACGCACGCGCGCCGGCGCGGTGATCCGGCGGCATGCCGAGGAGCGCGCCGGAAAGACCGTCGTTGGCCAGTCCGGCGTGACGCTGTCCGGCTATGCCGACCGTGTCGACCTGCTGGCTGGCGGCATAGCCGACATACTGGACTACAAGACCGGATCCTCGCCGTCCAAGGCGCAGGCGCACACGCTGCTGGCGCCGCAACTGGCGCTGGAGGGCGCGCTGCTCAGGCGCGGAGCCTTCAAGGATTTGGGCGCGCGTGAACCGTCGCAACTGGCCTTCATCAGGTTGAAGCCGAATGGCGAAGTGTTCGAAGAATCCATCCTCGAACACAACCGCCAGCCGCGCACCGCAGCCGATCTTGCCGAAGAGGCCTGGGCGCGGCTGGAAAAGCTGTTGATCCACTATGCCGACCCGGCGACCGGTTACCTGTCGCGCGCGCTGCCGTTTCGCGAGGGCGAGACCGATGGCGATTACGACCATCTTGCCCGCGTGCTGGAATGGTCGGCCGGCGGCGACGCCGGTGACGAGGGAGGGGAGGCATGAAAAAGGCCTATCCCATCCCGAGCGACACCGCGACCAGCCAGGCCCGCGCCGCCGACCCTCAGAATTCCGCCTGGGTGTCGGCGAACGCCGGCTCCGGCAAGACCCATGTGTTGGCCCAGCGCGTCATCCGGCTGCTGCTGCGCGGCACCGATCCGTCGAAGATACTGTGCCTGACCTACACGCGCGCCGCCGCCGCCAACATGTCCAATCGGGTTTTCTCGACACTGTCGGAATGGACGACGCTTGGTGACGCGGATCTGGCGGCAAAGGTCGAGGCGCTGGAAGGCCGGCGGCCGGATCCAGAGACCATGCGCCGGGCGCGGCGCCTTTTCGCCGAGGCGCTGGAAACGCCCGGCGGCCTGAAGATCCAGACCATTCACGCCTTCTGCGAATCCGTGCTGCACCAGTTCCCTCTGGAGGCCAACATCCCGGCCCATTTCGAGATGCTCGATGGCCAGATGGAGGCTTCGCTGTTTGCCGCGGCGCGCCGCGACATGATTTCCGGCACTGCCGCCGGCGACCGGGATCTGGCCGAGGCCTTTGCCACCATCCTCGACCGTGGCGGTGAGGCCGGGCTCGATGCCTTGCTAGGCGAGATCGTGCGCAAGCGCGACGGCTTGCGCAATTTCATCGACGCGGTCGGACGCGACGGCACGCGCTTCCAGGCATTGGTCGACGAATTCCATTTCCGCCGCGGTCAGACCGCCGAAGGAATAGCGGCATCGGTCTGGCCGTTGCCGGGCTTCCTGCCCGATTATTTTGCCGGCTTTGCCCAGGCCGCCGATGCCGCCGATGCCAGGACGGTGCTGAACAACATCCTCCCCTATGCGCGCCAGGCCTTCGCCGAGAACGATCCCATTCGCCGCCTGCAATTGCTCGCAAGAGCCTTCCTCAAGACCGATGGCGACGCCTACGACCCGGCAAAAGCCTTCAAGAAGGCGCTGGTCGACCGACTGCCGGATCTGGCGGAGCGCTATCTCTCAGCAGCCAGTACGATCGTTGAAACCGTCGATCGGCTGGCCCTGTTCCGGATGCTGGAAGGCACGGTTGCCGCGCTGACCATCGCCGACTGGCTGATCGCCCGCTACGAAGTGCTGAAGCGCAGCCGCGGCTTTCTCGACTTCAACGACCTGATCACCCGCACCGTCAACCTTCTGGCGCGGCCCGATGCCGGCCCCTGGGTGCAATACAAGCTCGACCAGGGCATCGACCACATCCTGCTCGACGAGGCACAGGACACCAGCCCGGATCAATGGGAGGTTGTGAAGCGGCTGGCGGAAGAGTTCTTTGCCGGCTTCGGCGCCCGCGACAGGGTCCATCGCACGGTCTTTGCCGTCGGTGACGAGAAGCAGTCGATCTATTCCTTCCAGGGTGCGGCGCCGGATTCCTTCGCCGACAGCCGGCTGTTGTTTGCTGGCAGGGTGCGCGACGCCGAGGCGTCCTTCGCCGATCTCAAGCTGACCTGGTCGTTCCGCTCGACCGACGATGTTCTGGCCGCCGTCGACCGCGTCTTCGCAGATCCCCTGGTGCGGCGCGGCATCAGTCACGATCCCGATCCGCTGAGCCACAAGGCGATCCGCACCGATGCGCCGGGCTATGTCGAGGTCTGGCCATCGGTCGGCGCCGACGTCGTCGACGAGCCCGACGATTGGACGCAAGCCATCGACCATGCGCATGCGCCGGCGGTGCGCGTGGCCGAGAACGTCGCCGCCACCATTGCCGGCTGGATCGGCACCAGTGAGATCATCGAAGGCCGCGGCAAGCGGCTGCGGCCTGGCGACGTGCTAGTGCTGGTGCGCAAGCGTGACCGCTTCGTCCATGCGCTGACCCGGGCGCTCAAACGCCGCGACATCCCGGTCGCCGGCGCCGACCGGCTGAGCCTGCCCGGCCATATCGCCGTCAAGGACCTGATCGCGCTTGGCCATCTCCTGATCCAGCCGCAGGACGATCTGTCGCTCGCCGCCGTGCTGCGCAGTCCGATCTTCGATTTGCCCGAGGAGGAGCTGTTCACGCTCGCTGCGCAGAGGGCAGCTGGGCTGTCGTTGCTCGCATCGCTGCGCCAGCGTGCCGGCGAAAGCGAGCGACTGACAAAGATCGTCGCGCAATTGGACATCTGGACAAATGAGGCCGCCTTCAAGCCGGTGTTCGAGTTCTATGCCGGGCTGCTGGCGCGCGATGGCGTGCGCAAAAAGATGATCGCGCGGCTCGGGCCTGAGGCCGGTGACATTCTCGACGAGTTCCTGAGTTTCTGCCTCGCCGAGGAGCGAACCGGCCTGCCTGGGCTGGAAGCCTTCCTGTCGACACTGGAAAACGCCGGTCCCGAGATCAAGCGTGAGATGGACCAGACCCGCGACGAGGTCCGGGTCATGACCGTGCATGCCGCCAAGGGCCTGGAGGCGCCGGTCGTGTTCCTGGTCGATGGCGGTTCCGCCCCGTTCAGCGACCAGCATCTGCCGCGCCTGATGCCCTTTGACGGCTCCGGCGCCACCTGGGATGGCAAGGGCTATCTCTGGCGCTCGGCCAGCGACGTCGCCAACGGCTTTTCCAAAGCAGCGGCAGCGCGGGCACGGGAACTTGCCGACGACGAATACCGCCGGCTGCTCTATGTCGGCATGACCCGTGCCGAGGACCGGCTGATCGTCTGCGGCTATCACGGCAAGCGGGCGCCGAACGCCGGCACCTGGCACTCGATCGTCAGCCGTGCACTGGTCGGCGCTCCGGAGAGCCAGCAGCATCCGCATCCCGCCGGCGGCGAGCCGGCGCATCGTTTCCATGTCACGAAGCTGCCGCCGGTCGCACTGGTATCCAGCGAGCAGGCACGGCAGGCCGACGCTTTCGAGCCTTTGCCGTCGGGCCTGTTCCGGCCCTTGCCGCCGTTCGAGGACTTGCCGCGTCCCCTGTCGCCATCCGGCGCCGCGGCGCTGATCGACGAAGGCAAGGAAGCCGTGATCGACAAGGCGTCGCCGGTTATCGATGCCGATGCGGAGCCAGGTTTTGCCGTGCTGCGCGGGCTTGCCCTGCACAAGCTGCTGCAGATGCTGCCTGGCATTGCCGAGCACGAGCGCCAGGGCGCGGCGGAACGCTACCTCGCACGAACGGGTGCGGAATGGCCTCCGTCGGAGCGGGAGAAGGGCCTGGCTTCGGTGACCGCCATCCTTGCCGACGCCAGCTTCGGTCCGCTGTTTGCGCCGTCGTCGCGTGCCGAAGTCGCGATCATGGGCAGCCTGGAGGTCAAGGGCAAAAAGCGCTCGATTTCCGGCAAGATCGACCGGCTGGCGGTGACGCCGGACAGTGTGTCGATCGTCGACTACAAGACCAACCGGCCGGCACCCGCCTCTCTGGCCGAGGTGCCGCCGGCCTATGTCCTGCAGCTGGCGCTCTATCGTGCCCTGCTGCAACCGCTTTATCCCGGTCGCGCGGTCCAGGCGGCCTTGCTGTTCACCGAGGCGCCGCGGCTGATCGAGCTGCCGGCGGGCGCCATGGATGACGCCCTTGCTCGACTCACGGGAGCGTGACACAACACCTGCTTGAAGAAGGGCGCGATCACCACCACATTTGGTGCGACGAAAAATTTCGAAAGGATTTCCGCATGACCACCGTCAAGGTCGACAAGAGCAATTTCCAGGCCGATGTGCTTAACGCCAGCGTACCGGTCGTCGTCGATTTCTGGGCGGAATGGTGCGGTCCCTGCAAGATGATCGCGCCGGCGCTTGAGGATATCGCCACCGAACTTGGCGCCAAGATCAAGATTGCCAAGCTGAACATCGACGAGAATCCCGAGCTTGCCGCGCAGTTCGGCGTGCGCTCGATCCCGACGCTGATGATCTTCAAGGGCGGCGAAGTGGCCGACATGAAGGTCGGTGCGGCGCCCAAGACCGCGCTGTCGCACTGGATCAATGGCAGCCTCGCCTGATCCATCTGAAATTCCTGATATCAAGCCCGGCCTCGCGCCGGGCTTTTTGTTGGCGTCGTCTACAGCGCCGCGCGTCCTCGGACGCGCAAAGGACGCTGTAGCAGTTTGATTGGCGCATGATCCTTTCAGAAAATCGATTCCGATTTTCTGGGTCATGCGCTGCCACGCTCTGGCCCTCGCGTCCGGCCACTCCATGTCATCTGCTTGAGGGAGATAGGAGAACCCAATGACCGGATCCGCCAAGGCCACCGTCTTCATCGACAATGAACGCGTCATCGTCACCGAATACCGCTTCGCGCCGGGCGAGAACACCGGCTGGCACCGCCACGGCCACGACTATGTCGTCGTGCCGCTGATGGACGGCAAGGTAAAGCTGTTGACCAAGGACGGCGAATCCTTCGCCGAGATGAAGAAGGGCGCGCCCTATTTCCGCAAGGAGGGCGTCGAGCACGACGTCATCAACGCCAATGACGGTGAATACGCCTTCATCGAGATCGAGCTGAAGTGATGGACTGCCATCAGCTGCCATCTTGATGGCAGGAGCAAAAAAGGCTATATCTTTCTCAAAAGGGAGTTTGAAATGGCCGAACCCCAGCTTTCCGTCCGCAGCGCAAAAGCACGTGATCTTGCGCATCGACTCGCTCGTCGCGAAAACCGCTCAATAGCTGATATCGTCGAACGCGCGCTTGAATCCTATGAGATTCGGGAGGCCGGGCGAGAACCGGCATCCGCCTTCTACTCTCGCCTGACGGCAAGCGTTGGCGTCGACATCGATCTGGAAGAAATCATCCGGGAAAGCCGCAAGGTCCATACAGGGCCGGAGCTTTGATTTTCGTCGACACCAATGTGATTTCAGAGAGCCTTAGAAAGGCGCCTGACGTGGCTGTCATGGCTTGGCTGGTCCGCAACGATGCCGAACTGGCGCTTCCTACGGTGGCGATTGCCGAAATCGCTTTCGGCATCCAAAAGATACGACCTGACGAGCGTGCCGATCGCCTGGAGCAAGGTCTCTCCCAATGGCGCCATCGCTTTGCCGGTCGCATTTTTGGGCTGACGGAGGAGGCGGCTCTGGCTTATGGCGAGATTATGGGAACGGCGACGCGCCGTGGCCGGGGCATGTCGGCACCCGATGGCATGATTGCAGCGATAGTGCGCGTGAATGGCGGTCAGCTGGCAACGCGTAACCTGAACGACTTCGGCCCGGCCAACCTTGAGCTGATCTCACCTTGGGATTTCTAGGGCGTCTCACCGTTCACGGAAAAGGCGGAATGCTCTACCAGTCGGCGATGCGATCGCCGCCGACGAATTGCGCACTTTTTTCGGTATATTCGAACAGCTCGATCTTCACGCCGTTGGGATCGCGTATCCAGGCTTGAAACGTGTCGTCGCAGGCGTGCTTCTTATCCGTGACATCGACGCCTTTCGATTTGATATGGGCGATCGCCGCGTCGATGTTTTCAACCTCAAGGCAAAAGTGGTTGATCTGGTTGTGCTCGCTATAAGCAGTGCCGTCCTTCTGAAACACCTCGACATGGCTGCTGCCGCCGCAATTGAGGTAGAACCCGAAAATCTTGCCGTCGCGCAGGAAATTGAACTGGGTGTCGAGGCCGAGCACGTCGCGATAGAAGCTTCGCGTCGCTTCCAGGTCATGCGCGAAGATGCAGACATGGGCGAGCTGCCTGACCTTGATCATGACTGGCTCCTCTCGAAGGTCTGGCCTCAGGTCGGCGGCGTGCCGTTCTCGGCCAGCACCGCGCCAGCCAGGTACAATGAACCGCCGATCAGGATGCGCGGCGGCGGGCCGTCCCAGGTGTCGCGCAGCAGCATCAGCGCATTGGCAACCGAACTCACCGGCTCGGCCGTCAGTCCCGCTTCCGTCGCGCGGATCGCCAGTTCGTCGTTCGGCACGCCGGCCTCGCTGAGGCTCACCGGCACCGTGTAGACATGCCGGGCAAGGCCTTTGAAAGCCCGGAAATAGCCGCTCTGGTCCTTGGTGTTGATCATGCCGGAAATGAGCAAGAGCGGACGCGGGTTCTTTTCTTCCTGCTCGGCTAGCGCTTCGGCAACCACCATGCCGGCGCCCGGATTGTGGCCGCCGTCCAGCCAGATGTCGGCACCCTTCGGTGCCAGTTCCGCCAGCCGGCCCTGCGCCAGCTTCTGCATGCGGCCGGGCCAAGCGACATTGATCATCGCCTTTTCGGCGGCGCGATGGCTGATCTCGAAACCGGCCGCCTTGACCGCGGCGATCGCCGCCGCCGCATTGGCGAACTGGTGGCGCCCCGGCAGCCGTGGCGGCGGCAGGTCCATCAACCCGTCCTCGTCCTGGTAGACCATGCGGCCGTTTTCTTCATAGGCGAGGAAATCCTGGCCGTAGACGAAGGTCGGGCACTCAAGCCGATCGGCGGTTTCGATCAGCACCTGCAGTGCTGTCTCGCTTTCCTGTGCGCCGATGACCACCGGGCAGCCAGGCTTGATGATCCCGGCCTTTTCGGCGGCGATCAGTTCGACACGGTCGCCGAGATAGGCCTCGTGATCGAGCGACACCGGCATGATCACCGATACGGCCGGCTCCTTGACGACATTGGTGGCGTCGAAACGGCCGCCGAGCCCGACCTCGATGATGGCGGCATCGGCCTGGTGTTCGGAAAACAGGAGGAAGGTGACAGCGGTGAGGATCTCGAAGACGGTAATCGTCTCACCTTCGTTGGCCCTGGCGACGCGCGCTATGGCATCGGCGAACACCCTGTCCTCGACCAGCCTGCCGCCGCCATCGGCGGCCAGCCGGTAGCGCTCATGCCAATTGACCAGATGCGGCGAGGTGTGGACATGGACGCGGTAGTCCGCTGCCTCGAGCAGGGCGCGCGAAAACGCGGCGCACGAACCCTTGCCATTGGTGCCGGCGATGTGGATGACCGGCGGCAGCCGGTCCTGCGGGTTGTCAAGCCGCTCCAGCAGCCGCGAAATGCGGTCGAGCGAAAGGTCGAAGCCTTTCGGGTGAAGCGCCATCAGGGCTTCGATTTCGCGGTCGGCGGCAAGCGTCATCATGGAAGAATCCTATGCGGGCCGCAAAGCACGCGCAATCGTGGTTCGGGGCGCACGATGTCGCGTCAGGCGTGCGGTCGGGCTTCCGTCGGAATGGTAGCCGGCGGCAGGATTTCCGGCTCGATCGGCTTTTGCTCCTCCGGCAGCTTGAGCAGCATCCTGAGCAGGCGCGCGATGGTTTCGCGCAGTTCCAGCCGCGACACCACCATGTCGACCATGCCATGCTCCATCAGATATTCGGAGCGCTGGAAGCCATCTGGCAGCTTTTCGCGGATGGTCTGTTCGATCACGCGCGGTCCGGCAAAGCCGATCAGCGCGCCGGGCTCGGCGATGTGCACGTCGCCCAGCATGGCGTAGGAGGCAGTGACGCCGCCGGTGGTCGGGTTGGTCAAAACGACGATGTAGGGAAGACCGGCTTCCTTCAGCCTGTCGACGCCGACCGTGGTCCTCGGCAATTGCATGAGGGACAAAATACCTTCCTGCATGCGGGCACCGCCGGAGGCGGCAAACAGGATCAGCGGCCGCTTGCGCTGCAGGGCGACTTCAAAGCCATGCACGATGGCGTCGCCGGCGGCCATACCGAGCGAGCCGCCCATGAAGGCGAAGTCCTGCACCGTGACCACAACCGGCAGGCCCTCGACGGTCCCCAGCGCGTTGATGATCGCGTCTTCCAGGCCGGTCTTGGCCTTGGCGTCCTTCAGCCGGTCGACATAACGCTTCTCGTCGCGGAATTTCAGCGGGTCCTGCATGACCTTGGGGTTGTCCAGGGTCTCGTATTTGCCGTCGTCGAAGAAGAATTTCAGCCGCTCCTTGGCCGAGATCTTCATGTGATGACCTGACGAAGGGATGACGAACTGGTTGGATTCCAGATCCTTGTGGAACACCATCTCGCCGGTCTCCGGATCCTTGATCCAGAGATTCTCGGGCATGTCGGTGCGCCGGCCGAGCATCGAATTGATCTTCGGGCGAACGTAATTGGTGATCCAGTTCATCGCTTCGGCTCCTGTCCTGACGAAGAGTTGGGTAAAGAGGTAGGGAAACTATTCGGCGGCAGCAAGGCGGGCCGAGCGCACACCTTGCGCAAGACCGCTGACCAGCGTGGCCACGGCTTCGGCAGGGTCGGCGGTCTTCTCGCCTTTCGGCCCCAGGACATTGGCCACTGCATTGACGATCGCGGTGCCGACGACGACGCCGTCGGCATTGGCGCCGATCACGCGGGCCTGCTCGGCGGTCTTGACGCCGAAGCCGACGCAGACCGGCAGGCCGGTATGGCCCTTGATGCGCTTGACGGCCGCCGCCACCTTGCCGGTGTCGGCCAGCGCCGAGCCGGTGATGCCGGTCATCGATACGTAATAGACGAAGCCCGACGTGTTCTGCAGCACCTTGGGCAGGCGCTTGTCGTCGGTGGTCGGCGTCGCCAGCCGAATGAAATTGATACCGGCTTTCAGCGCCGGAATGCACAGTTCCTCATCCATCTCCGGCGGCAGGTCGACGACGATCAGCCCATCGATGCCGCTGGCAATAGCATCCGTGAGGAAGCGGTCGACGCCATAGATGTAGATCGGGTTGTAATAGCCCATCAGCACGATCGGTGTCTCGTTGTCGCCGGTCCGGAACTCCGCCGCCATCTTGAGTGTCTTGACCAGCGTCTGGCCGCCTTTCAGCGCCCTGAGGCCCGCGGCCTGGATCGCCGGGCCGTCGGCCATCGGATCGGAAAACGGCATGCCGAGCTCGATGATGTCGGCGCCTGCGCCAGGCAGTGCCTTCATGATCGACAGCGAGGTGTCGTAGTCCGGGTCGCCACCCATAAAATAGGTGACGAGGGCCGGGCGGCCTTCGGTCTTCAGCTTCGCCATGCGGCGATCGATGCGGGTCACCATGATCAGATCTCCATGCCCAGCATCGAGGCCACAGTATGCACGTCCTTGTCGCCACGGCCGGACAGGTTGACGATCACGATCTGGTCCTTGTTCATCGCAGGCACGATCTTCACCGCATGCGCGATGGCATGCGCCGATTCCAGCGCCGGGATGATGCCTTCGACCCGCGTCGTCAGCTTGAAGGCCTCCAGCGCTTCGTCATCGAGGATCGGCACATATTCGACGCGGCCTGAATCACGCAGCCAGGAATGCTCCGGGCCGACGCCGGGATAATCGAGACCGGCCGAGATCGAATGCCCGTCCATGATCTGGCCGTCGGCATTCTGCAGGAGATAGGTGCGGTTGCCGTGCAGCACGCCCGGTGCGCCGGCATTCATCGAGGCGCAATGCTCGATGCCGTCGAGGCCACGGCCGCCGGCCTCGATGCCAATAATGCGCACCTCCTTGTCGTCCAGGAAGGGATGGAACAGGCCGATGGCGTTCGAACCGCCGCCGACAGCGGCGATGATGGTGTCCGGCAGCCGGCCCTCCTGCTCGAGGATCTGCGCCCGCGCCTCGATGCCGATCACCGACTGGAAGTCGCGCACCAGTTCCGGATATGGATGCGGGCCTGCGGCGGTGCCGATCAGGTAGTAAGTATCCTCGACATTGGTGACCCAATCACGAAGGGCTTCGTTCATTGCGTCCTTAAGCGTGCCGTGGCCGGCGGTCACCGGCCGCACTTCGGCGCCGAGCAGCTTCATGCGGAAGACGTTGGGGCTTTGCCGGGCGACATCGGTGGCGCCCATGTAGACGACGCAGGGAAAGCCGAAGCGGGCCGCGACCGTCGCCGACGCCACGCCGTGCTGCCCGGCACCGGTCTCGGCGATGATGCGCTTCTTGCCCATGCGCTTGGCCAGCAGGATCTGGCCGAGACAATTGTTGATCTTGTGCGAGCCGGTGTGGTTCAGATCCTCGCGCTTGAAATAGACTTTCGCGCCGCCGAGATGGCGTGTCAGGCCTTCAGCGAAATAAAGCTTCGAGGGTCGCCCGGCATAGTGGGTCGAGAGGTCAGTCAGTTCAGCCCTGAAATCCGCATCGTTCTTGACCTCGTTCCAGTGCCGCTCCAGGTCGAGGATCAGCGGCATCAGCGTTTCGGCAACGAAACGACCGCCGAAAATGCCGAACATGCCCTGTTCGTCGGGCCCGGTGCGGAAGGAATTGGGTATCGCCGGCTTGTTCATCGCCGATCTCCTGGCATCTTGATTTCTTGAGCATGCTTGTCGGAAAACCGGTTCCCCGCATGCTCTGGATTGAACCGGTCAGGCGGCGCGGTTGTCGCGCGCTGCCCTGACGGCCCGGAAAAACTGCTCGATCAGCGCCGGATCCTTGACGCCCGGCGCACTTTCCACGCCTGAGGAAATGTCTATTCCGGGCGGATTGGCAAGCCGAAGGGCATCGCCGATATTGCCGGCGTTGAGCCCACCGGAAAGCATGTAATCGACGCCGGCGTCAAGGCCGGCGAGGATGCGCCAGTCGTAGACAACACCATTGCCCCCCGGCAGTTCGGAGCCTTTCGGCGGCTTGGCGTCGAACAGGAACCGGTCGGCGATGCCGACGAACGGCTTTATCCGTTCGAGATCCGCGGCCTCGCTGAGCGGCAGCGCCTTCATCACCGGCAGGCCATAGCGGGCTTTCATCTCGGTCACCCGCTCCGGCGTCTCCGCGCCATGCAGCTGCAGCATGTCGGGCTGCATCTTGGCAACGATTTCGTCCAGGAAGGTGTCGCCTGCATCGACGGTGACCGCAACCGCAATCGCCTTGCCACGCGCCGCCTCGCGCAGACGGCCAGCCTCGGCAGGTTCGACATAGCGTGGGCTTTTGGCAAAGAAAATAAAGCCGACATGGCTGGCGCCGCAGGCCAGCGCCGCGGCCATTGCCCCGTCGGTCTTCAAGCCGCAGATCTTGATGTCGAGTGCCATGCGCGGGAATTGGCATGAAAAGCGAAAAGAGTCGAGAAAAAGCATACTGTTTGCCGGCAACGCCAAAGGCGCTACCTATGGATGGACAAGGCGGGAGTACGATCATGACCGAGAGAACCGTTGCCGAACTCAGGCAGAAGATAACGCAGGCGCGCGAGGTCATTGCGCACCTGATGGACAAGGCCGCCTTCAACGGCGCCGAGGCGCACCGCGCGCTCGACTATTTCGGCAGCGATGCCTTCGACCGCAATTTTTTGCCGTGGCCGCATCACGGCGAAGAGGGGCTGCGTCCGGAGGAACTCAACGCGACGAATGACGATTGAATGTCGTCATCCTAGGGCGGAGCGACGCGAAGCGGAGCGCAGACCCTAGGATCCATGCCGTGACATCCTCCGAAAAATGCGACGGTGGAGAATGAATGCGTTCGTTTTGTTCTGGTGGATATCCGAGACCTGCACCGTTGCGGCGCTTGTGCGTCACGGCATGGATCCTAGGGTCTGCGCCGCGTCACTTCGCTCCTTGCTTCGCCCCAGGATGACGAAGTTGAGATGGCTCAGCCCATCTCCATCGTTTGCACCGTTGACAGCGGACAGCGGACAGCCCTTAAGGCCTCACTTCGCCCATCCCTATTCGAACGCAATCGCCTGAAGCGCGCCGCCATTGCGCTTCAGCCAGACCTTGCAGCGCTCGGTGTCCGGGCAAAGCTGCTCGCACAGCTTCCAGAATTTCGGACCGTGGTTCATCTCCTTGAGATGCGCGACTTCATGCGCGACGAGGTAATTGATCACCGGCGACGGCGCCATCATGATCCGCCAGGAGAAGGACAGATTGCCGTCGGAGGTGCAGGAGCCCCAGCGGCTCGACGTGTCCTTGAAGCGGACGGCCTTGGCGCGCTTGCCCAACGCCTGGGTGTGCTTGAGCACCAGCTTCTCGATGTCCTTCTTGGCCTCGCGCTTGAGAAAGTCGGTGATGCGGCGCGGCAGGTGTATGCGATCGCCGTGCACGATCAGCAGCGGCCCGCGCTCATCGCTCGACACCGTCACGGTCCCGCGCTTTGACGGCTCGTGGACGATGCGATGCGCCACGCCACGCACCGGAATCTTGATGCCGGGCCGCACCTGCGGCCGAGCCGGAACCTTGGCCAGCCGCTGTTCCAGCCAGTCCTGATGGCGGTCGAGGAATTTTTCCACCTCGCCCCGGCGCAAGCCCGGCGGCACCGTAATGCGCAGGCCACGGCCGCCGGAATCGATGCGCAGCGTCAGCCGTCGGGCGCGGTCGTTTTCGACGATCTTGAGTGGCAACGAGCGGCCGGCAACGACATGCTCGCGCTCTTCGACAGGCGCGGGCTTGGGCTTTGTCAAATTGCGGAAGAAGCCGAAGGACATGGCCGGACGATACGCGATTCGAGGAAAACGGATAGAATAAAGAATGGAACAAAAAAGAAACGGCGCCGCTCGTGCGACGCCGTTTTTTCACGATCTGACCAGTCGCTGGATGTCAGTCGTCAAGCAGGTTCGAACCCTTGCCGCGCTTGGTGGTCGTCCCGGTGCTCGGATCGGCCTTCGTCGGCGCCGTCGACTTGTTGCGGTTGGCCATGAAGCGGTCGAACTCGTCCTGGTCCTTGGCTCGGCGCAATTCGCGGGCGTAGTCGTCGAACTCGGTCAGCATCTCGTCGAGCTTGCGGCGTTCCTCAGCGAGGCGCTCAAGTTCCTTTTCGCGCCAGTCGTCAAAGGCGACGTTGCCGGTGCGGGCGGAGCCGTGACCCCAGCGCGCCGCCTTGTCGGAACCACGGCGGCAGCCGGCGAAGATGCCGTCGGTGGCCCGGTTGACGTCACGCTTCAAGCCGTCGAGGCGGTCGCCCCAGATGATGTAGGCGAGCATGGCGAAGCCGAGTGGCCAGAACACCATGAAACCGATCACCATCAACGCGATGGTTGCCGGCGTCCAAGCCGGGCGGATCAATGCAGATGTGTTCATTTTCTCCCATTCCTTCGGTTGGAGACAGCCAAGACCGGCTGTGTGGAATCGAAATGGGAAGAAGAAAACGGCGATTCAAGACAATATCCGCCAAAACCGGACAAGAGGCTGAAATGATTGTTGCTTTTTGAATGCTTCGAGGAAAAGCACGACCAATCCGGCGACAAGTCCCCAAAATGCCGCGCCGACGCCGAACAGCGTCAGTCCCGACGCGGTGACGGCGAAGGTGACGGTGGCAGGCATGCGTTCGCCTTCATCCTTCAAGGCGATCGACAAAGCATTGGCAAGCGGCGCCATCAGCGCGAGACCGGCCACCAGCACGATCAGGCTCTGCGGCAGGACGGCGAATATCGCCACCAGCGAAGCGCCGAAAATGGCGAAGATGAGATAGGCGAGCGCATAGAACGGACCGGTCTTCCAGCGCTCGGCGGGGTCCGGATGGACGTCAGGCCCGGTGCAGATCGCCGCCGAAATCGCCGCCAGATTGGTGGTCGAGCCGCCAAACGGCGCCGACAGCAGCGAAAACAGGCCGGTGACGCCGATCAGCGGCCCGGGCTCCGGGTGATAGCCGGCGGCGCGCAGCACGGCGAGGCCGGAGAGGTTCTGCGAAGCCATGGTGACGAGATAGAGCGGCAGTGCCAGGCCGATGATCGCGGCGGCGCTGAACTGCGGCGCGATCAGCGTCAGCGTCGACAGTTCCGGCGTCGGCAGGCCGCCGACGCGGCCGGTGAGAAATGCCGCGAGGCCGCCGCCGATCAGCACCACCAGCACCGACACCGCCGGATTGAACAGCCTGATGACGAAGAAGGCCGCGATCAGCGGCAGGATCAGCCAGGGATCGGCGGGGATGGCCTTGACTGCGTTGATGGCGAAGCTGACGAGGATGCCGGCCAGCATGCCGGATGCCACCGACGCCGGTATCCTGGCGATCAGCCGCGTCAGTGGTCCGAACAGGCCGGTGGCGATCAACAGGATGCCGGTGACGATGAAGGCGCCGACCGCCTCGTTCATCGAAAAGCCGCTCGACGCGGCGATCAGCGCCAGACCCGGCGTCGACCATGCGGTGATAACAGGCATTTTCGTGCGCCAGGACAGCCACAGGCACTCGATCGCCATCGCCAGGCAGATCGCCGTTACCCAGCTCGCCGTCTCGATCTGCGTCGCACCGACCGCCTTGGCGGCGGCAATGACGATGGCCAGCGTGCCGCCGAAACCGACGATCGCCGCGACGAAGGCGGATATCGGAATGGAAAGGCGCATCAGTTCAGTTTCCCCTCTGTGCCATCGCATCGACGGCCCGCACCAACATGTCGAGATCCTGCGGCCGCGACAGGCGGTGGTCGCCATCGGGGATCAGCGACAAGGTCACGTCGTCGGCCGGCAGCAGGCTGACCAGCTTCAGCGCGTGGCTTGCCGGCACGTCAGCATCGGCCAGCCCCTGCAGGATGTGCACCGGGCAATGCGTGTCGATCGGGCCCGTCATCACCCTGTTTTCGCGCCCGTCCTCGATCAGAGCGCGCGTATAGATGTAAGGCTCGGCGGAATAGTCCGACGGCTCCTCGAAGAAGCCTTTTTTGACGAGATCGCGCTTCTGCGCCTTGGTCAGCACCGGTTCGACCAGTTCGGTGGTAAAATCAGGCGCCGGCGCCAGCAGCACCAGGCCGGCGACGCTGCTGCCGCCCGCTTTGTGCAATTCCTGCACCATGCGCAGCGCTATCCAGGCGCCCATCGAGGAGCCGACCAGGATCTGCCGGCCCTTGGTGAAATGCCGGAACACGGCAAGGCTCTGCGCGAGCCATATCGAAATCGTGCCGTCGGCAAAGGCGCCGCCGGATTCGCCATGGCCGGAATAATCATGGCGTAGGAACGCGCGGCCTTCCCTTGCCGCCCAATCCGACAGCGTCTGCGCCTTCGTGCCCAGCATGTCCGACTTGTAGCCGCCAAGCCAGACGATGCCGGGCGCGGAGCCGGCACTATGGCGCACCGCGATGCGCGATCCCCCAACACCGGGAAAGATTGGGACATCGATAAAGATGGGGGGCGTGGCGTTCATGGCTTTTTCCTCAACGTCGGTCTTGTGGCACAGCCAGCGGCGAGGCGGAAAGTGCTCGCGATGTTTCTTTGTTTGGTGCAGGGCAGCGATCAGGGTGATTTTCTGTCAATGCTGTGCTATTGACTCCGCCCGCGCGCTCACCACATTGACGCGTCCACGCATCAACACTGACAAACCCTGAACGAAACGGCCAAGGAGACCACGACCATTCGCAGACCTTTCAAAGCAGCGGCGCCGACCAAGGATGGCCCGCGCTCCAACCGTGATATCCGGGTTCCCCGGGTCCAGCTTATCGACGCCGAAGGCCAGAACCGCGGCGATGTTTCCATCAACGACGCATTGCTGCTCGCCGAAGAGGCTGGGCTTGATCTCGTCGAGATATCGCCCAATGCGGTGCCCCCCGTCGTCAAGATTCTCGATCTCGGCAAGTTGAAATACGCCAACCAGAAGAAGGCGGCCGAGGCGCGCAAGAACCAGAAGGTCATCGAGATCAAGGAGATCAAGATGCGCCCGAACATCGACAGCCATGACTACGAGACCAAGATGAAGGCGGTTCGCCGCTTCTTCGAGGAAGGCGACAAGGTCAAGCTGACGCTGCGGTTCCGTGGCCGTGAGATGGCGCATATGGAACTCGGTATGCAGCTTTTGAACAAGGTCCGCGAGGAAGTGGCGACGATTGCCAAGGTCGAAGCGGAACCGAAGCTCGAAGGCCGGCAGATGATGATGGTGCTGTCGCCGCGCTAAGGTGTGCTGAACTATCAACACACCTCAGTCACGATGACGCGCTAACGCGCTTAAATCCGCCTGAATCACATCCCAAGGCGTCCCGGCGATCGGCGGGACGCCTGTTTTCTTTGGCCGAGGCTGCGATCGCCGGTTTTTTATGCATGTCACAAGACCGCGCCTTCGGGCGACATGCATCACGCTCTACGATGATCGGATTCCAAGGTTGGATAAAGAACTCAAATACGGGCTGGGCAATTACCAGCGTACGCGTCGGATGGTGCTTGCCGGGCTCGTGGCGGTGCTGTTCGCAGCGCTGCTGTTCGGCCAATCGACCTTTCCGCCCGACACGCCGGTGCATGAGTCGATCGAAATGTTCGGCGTGCTGCTGATTTTCCTCGGCATCGTCGGGCGCCTTTGGTCGACGCTCTACATAGGCGGACGCAAATCTTCCGAGGTGGTGACCGGCGGGCCTTACTCGATCACCCGCAACCCACTCTATGTCTTCTCGACCGTAGCCGCGGCCGGCGTCGGGGCGCAGATCGGCTCGTTCTCCGGCATCGCTCTCTTCGCGCTTCTGTGCGCGGGCGCCTTCCATATCGTCATCCTGCGCGAGGAGAAGTTCCTCAAGGAAGCGCTTCCCGCCACATATCAGGCCTATCTGGCGAGAGTGCCGCGCTTCTTCCCGAAGCTTTCCCTTTACCAGGAGGGTGATACCGGCAGCTTCAAGCCGCGCCTATTGTTGACCACGCTGCTCGACGGCCTGGTGTTCCTCGTCGCGCTGCCGGCCTTCGAACTGATCGACGGCGCCCAGCAGTCGGGCATGCTGCCGGTATTGTTCCGGCTGCCCTGACTCGACGACAGAGCCGCATCTCTACTGGTGTTGCACAGCCGCCGGCTTTGACGTATAGGACCGCCGTTCAAGAAAACCGCCCGGCAGGGCATGCCGTGGCGGTTTCATTTGCTTTTCGGGCTTTGGTCGGCCCGAAGCGAACAAGACAAGAGGCGTGGAGTGCCGGAGGCACGACAGGGACCTCATAGAAACGGAGTAGCAAAATGCCCAAGATGAAGACCAAGTCCGCCGCCAAAAAGCGGTTCAAGATCACAGGTACGGGTAAAGTTTTGTCGGCTGCGGCCGGCAAGCGTCACGGCATGATCAAGCGTTCCAACAAGTTCATTCGAAATGCCCGCGGCACGATGGTTCTGGCTGAACCGGATGGCAAGAAGGTCATCAAGAATTTTCTGCCGAACGGCCTCTAAGGCGCGATGCCAAAAAGTTGCAGACTTTTTGGATAACATCCCGCTCAAATAAGGCATTCGGTCCGGACACGCATTTGTTTTACGCAATTCCGAACGGAAAACCGCAAGGCACTTTTCCTGGAATTGCTTTTAAGGAGATCATGACATGGCACGCGTAAAGAGAGGCGTCACCTCGCACGCCAAGCACAAGAAGGTCCTGAAAGCCGCCAAGGGCTTCTATGGCCGCCGCAAGAACACCATCCGCATCGCCAAGCAGGCGGTGGAAAAGTCGCTGCAGTACGCTTACCGCGACCGCAAGAACCGCAAGCGCTCGTTCCGCGCGCTGTGGATCCAGCGCATCAACGCAGCGACCCACGAGCATGGCCTGACCTACGGCCGCTTCATCGACGGCCTCAACAAGGCCGGCATCGAGATCGATCGCAAGATCCTGTCGGACATGGCCATCCATGAGCCGCAGGCTTTCGCAGCCCTGGTCGCCAAAGCCAAGGTGGCGCTCGAATATCTGAAGAACACCACGCCGAACGCTTTTGAAAGCGCTGTCGCCTAAGACCAGCGCTTCCCAAGCATTCGCAATTCTGATTTGGGGAACCCGCGCTGGCACGGCTGGCGCGGGTTCTTTTTTGACCCTGATGTAACCAAAATGGTGACGACGAACCAAAATGGTGTCGGTCGCCCGATCGAGAGAGTTTCGCCGTGAACGACACAGCTGGAAATCTTGAAGCGCTGGAGGCCTCGCTGCTTGCCGACATCGCAGCGGCCTCCGACGAGGCCTCGATCGAGGCCGTGCGAGTCGCGGCTCTTGGCAAGAAGGGTTCGATCTCCGAGATGCTGAAGACGCTCGGCGCCATGACCGCCGAGGAGCGCCAGGTGAAGGGCCCGGCCATCAACGGCCTCAAGAACCGCGTCACCGATGCGCTGACGGCCCGCAAGGCTGAGCTCAGGGATGCGGCGATCACCGCGCGTCTCGCCGCCGAAAGGGTCGACGTGACGCTGCCGGTGCGGCAGTCGCCGGCCGAGCGCGGTCGCATCCATCCGATCAGCCAGGTCATCGACGAGATCGCGGCGATCTTCGGCGATCTCGGCTTCTCCATAGCCGAAGGTCCAGATATCGAGACCGACTACTACAATTTCACCGCGCTGAATTTCCCGGAAGGCCATCCGGCGCGCGAGATGCACGACACCTTCTTCTTCCAGCCGGACGAGAAGGGCGAGCGCAAGCTTTTGCGCACCCACACCTCGCCGGTGCAGATCCGCACGATGGAGACGAAGAAGCCGCCGATCCGCATCGTCATTCCTGGAAAAACTTATCGGCAGGATTCCGACGCTACCCACTCGCCGATGTTCCATCAGGTCGAGGGGCTGGTCATCGACAAGACGGCGAATGTCGCCAACATGAAGTGGGTGCTGGAGGAGTTCTGCAAGGCCTTCTTCGAGGTGCCGCAGGTCAAGATGCGCTTCCGGCCGTCCTTCTTCCCGTTCACCGAGCCGAGCCTCGAGGTCGACATCCAGTGCGACCGCTCGCGGCCCGGCGAAGTACGCTTCGGCGAAGGCTCCGATTGGATGGAGATCCTCGGCTGCGGCATGGTGCATCCCAACGTGCTGCGCCATGGCGGGCTCGATCCGGACGAATATCAGGGCTTTGCCTGGGGCATGGGCATCGACCGCATCGCCATGCTGAAATACGGCATGCCGGACCTGCGCGCCTTCTTCGACGCCGATGTCCGCTGGCTGTCGCATTACGGTTTCAGGCCGCTCGACATGCCGACCTTGTTCGGGGGCCTAAGCGCATGACAGCGCCGCACGCCGGCGGCTGCCGCTGCGGCGCTGTGCGGTTCGAGGCCACGGCCGAACCGCATCACGTCAGCTATTGCCACTGCGGCGATTGCCGGCGGGCGAGCGGCGCGCCGGTATCGGCCTTTGTCGGGTTCCTGGCCGGTCAGGTCGCGTTCACAGGCAAGGCGCTGAAGATGTTCGAGAACGGCCCGGTGACGCGCTCGTTCTGCGGCGTCTGCGGCTCGCCCATCGCCTATGTCGACGAGCGGCTGGAGGACGACATCTATTTCATGCTCGGCGCCATGGACGCACCAGCCAATTTCGAGCCGACGCTGCATGCCTATGTCAGCGAGCAGCTTGCCTTCCTGCATATGTCTGACGACCTGCCGAGACATCTGAAAACAAGCGTCAAAAGACCAGACGGAACAGTCCAATGAAATTCACCCTCTCCTGGCTCAAGGATCATCTCGAGACCGACGCCACGCTCGGCGAGATCGTCGAGCGGCTGACCTCGATCGGCCTCGAAGTCGAGCATGTCGACGACAAGTCGAGCCTGAAACCCTTCGTCATCGCCAAGGTGCTGACGGCGGTTCAGCACCCCGATGCCGACCGGCTGCGCGTGCTGACCGTGGATACGGGCGATGGCAGGCCACCCGTGCAAGTGGTGTGCGGCGCGCCTAACGCCCGCGCGGGTCTGATCGGCGCCTTTGCCGCGCCCGGCACCTATGTCCCCGGCATCGACGTGACGCTGACGGTCGGCAAGATCAGGGGCGTCGAAAGCCATGGCATGATGTGTTCTGAGCGCGAGCTGGAACTGTCGGACGAGCACGACGGCATCATCGACCTGCCCCAGGATGCGCCTGTCGGCACCAGCTTCGCGGCCTATGCGCATCTCGACGATCCGGTCATCGAGATCAACCTGACGCCGAACCGGCCTGACGCCACCAGCGTCTACGGCATCGCCAGGGATCTGGCGGCGAGTGGACTTGGCCGTCTCGTCGGCGGCGCGATCATGCCGCATGTCGGCAACGGCATGTGCCCGGTCAAGGTGACGATCATAGCGCCGGAGCTCTGCCCCGGCTTCGCGCTGCGGCTGGTCAAGGGCGTCAAGAACGGCCCGTCGCCGAAATGGCTGCAGCAGCGGCTGATCGCCATTGGTCTGAGGCCCATCAGCGCGCTGGTCGACATCACCAACTACGTCACCTTCGATCGCGGCCGCCCGCTGCATGTGTTCGATGCCAGCAAGGTCTCAGGCAATCTCACCGTGCGCCGTGCGCGCGATGGCGAAAAGGTACAGGCGCTCGACGGCCGTGAATACACGCTGACGCCGGAGATGTGCGTCATATCAGATGAAGACGGCGTCGAGTCGATCGCCGGCATCATGGGCGGCGAGCATTCGGGCTGCGACGAGAACACCACGGACGTACTGATCGAATCGGCCCTTTGGGACCCGATTACCACCGCGCGCACCGGCCGCACGCTCGGCATCATCACCGACGCGCGCTATCGCTTCGAGCGCGGCGTCGATCCCGAGTTCATGGTGCCCGGCGTCGAGCTGGCGACCAGATTGGTGCTCGATTTCTGCGGCGGCACGCCGACGGAGATCGAAGTGGCAGGCTATGCCGGCCACACACCAAGGATCGTCTCCTTCCCGCTCTCGGAAGTGAAGCGGCTGACCGGCATCGAAGTGCCAACATCGGAGAGTCGCCATATCCTGTCGCGCCTTGGCTTCAGGCCTGAGGGCTCGGGCGACGTCATCGATGTGGCGGTGCCGTCCTGGCGTCCCGATGTCGACGGCAAGGCCGATCTGGTCGAGGAGGTGATGCGTATCCACGGCGTCGACAACATCGCCCCGCAGCCGCTCGGCGCGCATGACGCGGTCAACGCGAGAATACTCACCACGCTGCAGGTCCGCACCCGTACGGCCAAGCGCGCGCTTGCCGTACGCGGCATGATGGAAGCCGTCACCTGGTCGTTCATTCCGGCCAAACACGCCGAATTGTTCGGCGGCGGCCAGACCGCGCTGAAGCTCGCCAACCCGATCGCCGCCGACATGTCCGACATGCGGCCCTCGCTGCTGCCGGGGCTGATCTCCGCCGCCCAGCGCAACGCCGACAGGGGCATTGGCGACGTGGCGCTGTTCGAAGTTTCGGGCACCTATGAAGGCGACGGCGCCGACCAGCAGCGGCGCGTGGCCGCCGGCGTGCGCCGCGGTACCGCCAAGCTCGACGGCTCCGGCCGCAACTGGGCCGGCAATTCCGGCCCGGTCGGCGTGTTCGACGCCAAGGCCGACGCTATCGCCGCGCTCGAAGCCTGCGGTGCGCCGGTCGAGCGGCTGCAGATCGAGGCAGGCGGACCGGGCTGGTATCATCCCGGCCGTTCCGGCACGATCAAGCTCGGCCCGAAAACCGTGCTCGGCACCTTCGGTGAATTTCACCCGAAGACGCTTGAGGGCCTCGACGCTTCCGGGCCACTCTGCGGCTTCGAAGTGTTCGTCGATGCCGTGCCCGAGCCGAAGGCCAAGCCGACGAAGACCAAGCCGAAGCTCGAGCTCTCCGCCTTCCAGATGGTCAAGCGCGACTTCGCTTTCGTCGTCGACAAGACCCTCGAGGCCGGCACGCTGGTGCGCGCAGCGCTCGCCGCCGACAAGAAGCTGATATCAGGCGTTTCGGTCTTCGATATTTTCGAAGGGGCATCGCTCGGAGCGGGCAAGAAGTCGATCGCCATCGAAGTATCGATCCAACCGGTCGAGAAGACGTTGACCGACGAGGATTTCGAGGCATTGGCCAAGCGCATCGTCGATAATGTCGGCAAGCAGACCGGCGGCGTTCTGCGCGGCTAGAGCAATTCTGGGAAAACTGCGTAACGATTTTCCCGGTAAAAACGCATAGCGCTTTCCCTTGGGAATTGCGCAGGAGCCAAGACTTGCGGGCAGGTGGCGAATCGCCGTCCAAAGGGCGATGGACCATCTGCGCTATTCCGGCCTTCCTTTCGAAACGCAACGCATGGCGTTTCTTGAGATCGTCTCGGCCGATCCGCTTGTTCGCGAAGCGCTGACGCATGCCCGCGCGCTTGGTCTTGCCGACTGGCTGGTCGTCTCCGGCGCGCTCTACAACTCTGTCTGGAACCATCTGACCGGCAAGCCGCCGGGCTATGGCATCAAAGATGTCGACCTGTTCTATTTCGATGACAGCGACCTGTCCTACGAGGCGGAGGACGCGGTGATCCGCCGCGCGGCGGTGCATTTTGATGGACTGGCGCTGCCGGTCGAGGTGCGCAACCAGGCGCGGGTGCATCTGTGGTATCCCCTAAAATTCGGGCAACCCTGCCCGCGCTACACGAGCTCCAGCGAATCCGTCAGCTATTTCGCCTCTAAGACCCACGCGGTCGGCGTGCGATACGACGCGGACGGGCAGCTCGATCTCGTTGCGCCGTTCGGGCTCGACGACATCTTTTCGTTCCGCATCGTGCCGAACCGGGTGATGGACAATCAGCGCACGCACGAGGTGAAGGGCAAGCGTGCGAAGGAGAACTGGCCGGAGATTTCAGTGGTGCCGTGGTAGAAGTGCCGGAATAAGAAAATGTCGGCGCGAGGCACCCCCCTCTGGCCTGCCGGCCATCTCCCCCGCAAGGAGGGAGATTGGCAGCTTCGGCCTTGTCGCTCCTCCTGCAACCTTGGCGATTGGCGAAAGCAGCAACGGCATCCGATCTCCCCCCTTGCGGGGGAGATGTCCGGCAGGACAGAGGGGGGTGTTTCGCGCTGACTTCTCGCAACCTTCGCTGTCACGTTCGCATGAAAAAGGGGCGCCGAAGCGCCCCCTCCAACGGTGACCTGACTCACCCATTCACCAGCGCCAACAGCTCCTCGGTGTAGCGCTTGCCAACGACCTTGTCCGGCGACAGCGCATCGCCTATGGCCGCTACCTCGGCAGCGCTCAGCTCGATCTCTGCTGCAGCCGTGTTCTGTTCAAGATGGCGGATCTTGCGCGCGCCGGGGATCGGCACGATGAAGTCGCCCTGGTGCAGCACCCAGGCCAGCGCCAGCTGTGCCGTGGTCACGCCCTTTTCAGCCGCCATCTTTTCCAGCGTGGCGATGACGGCGGCGTTGGCCGCCATGGCATCGGCCTGGAAGCGCGGCAGGCCACGGCGCCAGTCGTCGTCGCTCAGCGCCTCGGGCTTGGCGATGGTACCGGTGAGCAGGCCGCGGCCGAGCGGGCTGTAAGGGACAAAGCCGATGCCGAGTTCGCGGCAGACGGCGAACACCTCGTCTTCCGGGTCGCGGCTCCACAGTGAATATTCGCTCTGCACGGCTGATATCGGATGCACGGCATGCGCCCGGCGGATAGTCGCGGCACTCGCCTCCGACAGGCCGAGCGCGCGCACCTTGCCTTCGCGCACCAGTTCGGCCATGGCGCCGACCGTATCCTCGATCGGCACGTTGGGGTCGACGCGATGCTGGTAGTAAAGGTCGATGACGTCGGTGCCCAATCGCTTCAGCGACGCCTCGGCAACGGCCTTGACGTGGTCGGGACGGCTGTCGACGCCGGCCATGCGATCGATGCCGGTGCCTTCTTCCAGGATCTTGAAGCCGAACTTGGTCGCGATTGTCACCTTGTTGCGCACCGACTTCAGCGCCTTGCCGAGCAGGATCTCGTTCTCGAAGGGGCCGTAGACTTCCGCCGTGTCGAAGAAGTTGACGCCGATCTCGACGGCGCGGTGCAGGGTGGTGATCGCGTCGGCTTCCGCCTGGCCGCCATAGGCGAAGCTCATGCCCATGCAGCCGAGGCCGACCGGATAGACGTTCAATTCAGTTCCTAGCTTGCGGGTTTGCATCACGCGTCTCCTTGTTGTGATGCCTGGAAGATAGCGCCTTGCTTTGCGTTCGATAATACGTTAATGTGTGTACGGGTTGTTCTAAAAAGTAGATCAATGAACCGAGCACATCTTTCACAGCTGGCAGTGCTGGCAACCGTTGCCCAATGCGGCAGCTTTCGCGGCGCGGCCAAGGAATTGGCAATCGCGCCGTCGGCGGTAAGTCACGCCGTGTCCAGCCTGGAAACACGGCTAGGCGTACGCCTGTTGGCGCGCAGCACGCGCAGCGTCGCGCCGACGGAAGAAGGCGCGCAGTTGCTGGAGCGATTGCGCCCAGCTCTTTCGGAGATCGACCTGGCGCTGGAGACGGCGATCGAAGCGCGCGATCGGCCTGCCGGCAATCTGCGGCTCAGCGTACCCCGCACGGCAGCGCATCTGGTGCTGACGCCACGGCTTGGTGCTTTTGCTGCGGCCTATCCCGATATCGTGCTGGAGATCGCCATCGAGGACCGCTTCACCGATGTCGTCGAAGGCGGCTTCGATGCCGGCGTTCGGCTCGGCGAGAGTCTGCAACGTGACATGATCGCGGTGCGGATCGGGCCGGACATTCGCGGCGCGGTGGTGGGCGCCCCATCCTATTTCGAGGTCATGCCCAGACCGCGCCACCCGCGCGACCTTGCCGACCATCGCTGCCTCCGCTTCCGCTTCTCCAGCGGCATCCTTTACCGCTGGGAGTTCGAGAGAAATGGCGAGGTGATCGAGATCGCCACGCAGGGGCCACTGATCCTCGATGAGGATCGGCTCATCGCGCAAGCAGCGGTCGATGGCGCCGGGCTTGCCTTCGTCTTCGAGGACTATGTGCGGGCACCGCTTGCCGACGGCCGGCTGATCCGCGTGCTGGAGGACTGGTGCCCGCCCTTCGACGGGTTCTTCGTCTACTACCCCAGTCGCCGCCAGATGCGCCCGGCGCTGCGCGCCTTCGTCGATTTCTTCAAGGTGAGCGGGTAGGCGGCGCTTTACCCTGCCCTTGTGGCCATGGTGGGCGATGAGCCAGCACTGCACATTGGCTTTTCTTCCGATATCGGGCAAACCTCGTGGCCTGTAAATCGTGATGGAGAAGCCTGATGTTTCGATGGGGTGTGTTGTCCACAGCCAAGATCGGCCGCGAGCATTTGTTGCCGGCAATGGTCGAGGCGGAGAATGGTGTGCTGTCGGCGATCGCCAGTCGCGACCTGTCGAAGGCCAAGGCACTGGCCGAGCGCTTTGGCGCCCGCCATGCCTTCGGCTCCTATGAGGACCTGCTCGCCTCCAACGAAATCGACGGCGTCTACATCCCGTTGCCGACCTCGCAACATGTCGAATGGACAGCCAAGGCCATCGAAGCCGGCAAGCATGTGCTGGTCGAAAAGCCGCTGGCGCTCGACGCCAAGGACATTCTCCCGCTGATCAAGCTGCGCGACGCCAAAAAAGTGCTCGTCTGCGAAGCGTTCATGGTCATCTACCACCCGCAATGGATCAAGGTGCGCGATCTCATCGCCAGCGGCGCCATCGGCCGGCTGCGCCATGTGCAGGGCGCGTTCTCCTACTACAATGTCGACCCCAACAATATGCGCAACAAGCTCGATCTCGGCGGCGGCGCGCTGCCCGACATCGGCGTCTATCCGACTGTGTCGACGCGCTTTTCGACTGGCAAGGAGCCGCTGCGCGTGCAGGCGACAATCGAACGCGACGAGAAATTCGGCACCGACATCTACTCCTCGATCCGCGCCGATTTCGGCGACTTCGAACTGTCCTTCTACCTGTCGACGCAGATGGCGGCGCGCCAAGTCATGGTGTTCCACGGCGAGAAGGGTTTCATCGAAGTGTTCTCGCCCTTCAACGCCGGGCTGTACGACCATCACCGGGTCGAACTGCACAACCAGAACCACACCGAGGCGCAAGTGTTCCGCTTTCCCGGCACGCAGCAATACCGGCTGGAGGTCGAGACCTTCGCGCGTGCGGCACAGGGCGGCAAGGAGCGCGTCTTCACGCTGGAGGAATCCGTGCTCAACCAGAAAGTCATCGACGCCATCTTCCGCGCCGGCGGCAAGGACAGCTGGGAGACAGTCTGAGCTTAGCCGGCTGATTGGGAGGGGAAATGTCTGACGACGCGGACGTGATCATTGTCGGCGCCGGCCTTGCCGGGCTGGTTGCCGCCGCCGAACTTGCCGAGGCCGGCAAACGGATCATCATCGTCGACCAGGAGCCGGAGCAGTCGCTCGGTGGCCAGGCATTCTGGTCGTTCGGTGGCCTTTTCCTTGTCGATTCGCCCGAGCAGCGGCGCATGCGCATCCGCGATTCGCATGACCTGGCACTGGAGGACTGGCTGGGCACCGCGGCGTTCGATCGGCCCGAGGATTTCTGGCCGCGCCAATGGGCGGAAGCCTATGTCGGCTTCGCCGCCGGCGAGAAACGCTCCTGGCTTCTGCAGCGCGGCCTGAAGTTTTTCCCCGTGGTGGGCTGGGCCGAGCGCGGCGGCGGCAATGCCATCGGCCACGGCAATTCGGTGCCGCGTTTCCACATCACCTGGGGTACCGGCCCGGGCGTGCTGGAACCCTTCGTCCAGCGCGTGCGCGAGGCCCAGAAGCAAGGGCTGATCAGTTTCAGATTCCGCCACCGCGTCAATCAATTGACCCGCACGGGTGCTACCGTCGACGGTGTGCGCGGCGACATACTGCAGCCGAGCACAGTCGAGCGCGGCCACAAGAGTTCACGCGACATCGCGGGCGATTTCGCATTCCGAGCGCAGGCGGTGATCGTTGCCTCCGGCGGCATCGGCGCCAACCATCAGCTTGTCCGCGAAAACTGGCCGAAGCGGCTGGGCGCCGCACCTAGGCGGATGATCACCGGCGTGCCCGACCATGTCGACGGCCGCATGCTGGCGATCACGGAGCAGGCCGGCGGCTCGATCATCAACCGCGACCGCATGTGGCACTATGTCGAGGGCGTCAAGAACTGGTCGCCGATCTGGACCGATCATGCGATCCGCATCCTGCCCGGCCCGTCTTCGCTGTGGCTCGACGCACGCGGCAAGCGCCTGCCCGTGCCGCTCTATCCTGGCTTCGACACGCTGGGCACGCTGTCCCACATCATGAGCACCGGCTTCGATTATTCCTGGTTCATCCTGACGAAGAAGATCATCCAGAAGGAGTTCGCGTTGTCGGGCTCCGAACAGAACCCCGATTTGACCGGCAAAAGCTGGCGCCAGGTACTCGGCCGCGCCACCTCGGGCATTCCGGGCCCGGTCAAGGCGTTCATGGAAAAAGGCGAGGATTTTATCGTCGAGGCGGACCTGCCGACACTGGTCGCCCGCATGAACGCGCTGGCCGGCGGCGAACCGCTGCTTGAGTTGGCCCAGGTCGAGCGCGAAATCCGCGCTCGTGACCGGCAGCTCGACAATCCGTTCTCAAAGGACATGCAGATCACCGCTTTGCGCGGCGCTCGCGCCTATCTCGGCGACAGGCTGATCCGCACGGCCAAGCCGCACAAGATGCTCGATCCGGCGAACGGCCCGCTGATCGCGGTGCGCCTCAACATCCTGACCCGCAAGACGCTGGGCGGCCTGCAGACCGATCTCGACAGCCGCGTGCTGGGTGCCGATGGCCAGCCGATCGCCGGGCTCTATGCGGTCGGCGAAGCCGCCGGGTTCGGCGGCGGCGGCGTGCATGGCTATGCGGCGCTTGAGGGGACCTTCCTGGGCGGCTGCATCTTTTCCGGCCGCAGCGCCGGCCGGTCGGCGGCTGCCTCGGTGTAATAAGGTTCAGGCGGCGAGGCGAAAAGACCGCTCACCAGTGCCAGGCACCCTGTCCAAGGGCAGCAACCGCGTCAACGATCCGGGTAAAACTCGCGCGGGCGCGGCCGACCGTGTGCCGGGCCCTGAGATAGCCGTGCACCAGGCCCGGTTCCTCGAACCAGTATGCCCGTCCGCCGGCCGCGACGATGCGGTCGCGATAGGCTCCGCCGTCGGACGATAGCGGATCGCATTGCGCGGTGATCAGTACGGTCGGCGGCAGGTTGGCGAAATCGGCGTCGGCAAGCGGCGACTGCGTGATGTCCCCGGTGCCGTCTCGCCCGCCGGTGCGGATGTTCTTGTAGAATTCGAGATCGCGCATGGTCAGCATCGGCGCTTCGGCATGCCTGAGATAGGATCCCTTCGACCGGTCGCCGCCAAGACCGGGATAGATCAGCACCTGGCCGATCGGCCGTTTCGCATGGCCGCGTGTCGCGTGGCTGACCGCGGCGGCAAGATTGCCGCCGGCGCTGTCGCCGCATAGAAGAATTGGGTGGCTGCGGGCGATGCCAGCCCATTCGAAGGCGCTCATCACGTCGTCGAAGGCCGATGGATGCAAGTGCTCCGGCGCCAGCCGGTAATCGACCGAGATCACCTCGTAGCCGGTGCGGTCGCAGAGTTCGGCACAGACATCGTCATGGCTGTTCAGGCCGCCGAGAATGAAGCCGCCGCCATGGAAATACAGCACCGTCACGGCTGCTTGGCGTGCGCTTCGGTAAATGCGGATCGGGATCTCGTGCGTTCGCGTTGCAATGGCGGAGGTTTCGACCGCGACGCCTTGCGGGTAGCCGGCAAAGAATTCGCGGCACATGCGGTCGTAGATGTCGCGCTGCTGCGCGATCGTGTAATCGATCGTGTCGGGCGGATAGTAGGAATTGGTCCGCTCGATGAAAGCCCAGGTCTCGGCGTCGATGAGCGTTTTGTAGTCGGTCATGGGCACTGGAAGGGCAGAGCCCGGGCACCCCCTCTGGCCTGCCGGCCATCTCCCCCGCAAGGGGGGAGATTGGCAGCGTTGATCGCGGTGCACTTCTTGCAACGTTGACGGTTGGCGAAAGCAGAAATGACATCCAATCTCCCCCCTTGCGGGGGAGATGCCCGGCAGGGCAGAGGGGGGTGTGACGGAACGCCATCGTTCCCATTACTTCCCCTTCCACACCGGATCGCGCTTTTCCGCAAAAGCGCGAAAACCTTCCATATTGTCTTCGGAGCCGTAGAGCGCATCGACCGTCGGCAGCTGCCGGCGCGTCACTCTGTTCATCGCGTCCTGGAAAGTCAGCGCTTCGGCCACGCGCGCCGTTTCCTTGATCGCTGCAAAGACCAGCGGCGGTCCGCCGGCGAGCAGCCGGGCGATCTCCCAGACGCGGTCCTCAAGCTTTTCCTTGGGCAGCACTTCGTTGACCAGGCCCCAGCGATGCGCTTCGGCGACATCCATCCAGCGGCCGGTGAGCAGAAGGTCCATGGCGACATGATAGGGAATGCGCTTCGGTAGCTTGATCGTTGCCGCGTCGGCCAGCGTGCCGGCGCGAATTTCGGGCAGCGCGAAGGAGGAATGGTCGGAGGCGTAGATGAGGTCGCAGGACAGCGCCAGCTCGAAGCCACCGCCGACCGCCATGCCGTTGACGCAGGCGATGACGGGCTTGTTGAGGTCGCGCAGTTCCTGCAGGCCGGCAAAGCCGCCGACGCCATAGTCGCCGTCGACCGCATCGCCGCCGGCAGCCGCCTTCAGGTCCCAGCCGGCGCAGAAGAACTTGTCGCCGGCGGTCTTGACGATGGCGACGCGCAAATTGGGATCGTCGCGGAATGCCTTGAAGGTTTCGCCCATCAGCCGCGAGGTCTTCAGGTCGATGGCGTTGGCCTTGGGCCGGTCGAGCGTGACCTCCAGGATGGTGCCCTCGCGGCGGGTCGAAATGACGTCAGACATTCTTCTTGTCTCCCAGCACCAGCAGCGCATCGGCGATCCAGGCGCCCTTGCCCTCCGTGCAGACGATCAGCGGGTTGATGTCGAGTTCCTCGATCTCGCCGGCATTCTCCTGCACGAAGGCGGCAATGCCCGAGATGGCGTCGATGGCAGCCTGAACATCGGCCTTCGGCCGGCCGCGATAGCCTTCGAGCAGCGGATAGAGTTTCAGGCCGTGCAACGCCGCCTCGATGTCATCGCGGGTCGCTGGCAGCATTAGCGTGACGCTGTCGCGCAGCAGCTCGACCAGCACGCCGCCGGTGCCCAGCGTCATCACCGCGCCGAACATCGGGTCGCGGGTGAAGCCGACGATCAGCTCGGCGACGCCGTCGCGCACCATGCGCTCGACATAGAGCCCGGTGCCGAGCGGCAAGAGGTCATGCGCAGCGGTGCTGACGGACTCGGCGTCTTTGAGGTTGAGCTGCACCGCGCCGACCTCGGATTTGTGGGTGACACCCAGCGCCTTCAGCGCCACCGGGAAGCCGAGCGCCATCGACGAGATCACCGCCTCGACCGCATTGGCGGCGCGCTCGCCTTTCGGCACCGGCAGGCCGGCCTTGATGAGGCGGGATTTCGCCTCGGCCTCGTCGGGCGTGACGTGTTCGCCGACAGGCGCGCCGGAGGCGGAGGTGTCGATCGGCTGCGCCTGCGGCTCAGCCCAAGCCCAACCGATGAAGGCCGCTGCCCCGGCTGCATCCATGGCTTCGGAAATCCCGAACAGCGGCACCATGCCGCGCGCCATAAGGCCGGCAGTGTATTCCTCCGGCAGGTTCTCCGGCAGCGAGGAGACGATGGCACCCTGCGCCTTGTTGGTCTTAAGCGCAGATTCGAAGGCACGCAGCGTCGCCCACCAGTCGGTGTCCGAGCAGCGGTCGGGGCGCGGGAAGTCGAGCACCAGCATGTTGAGGTCGAACCCGCCCGACACCATGGCGGTGAAGGTGGCGGTCATCGCCGGCTCATTGTTCCAGATGAAGGTGTGATAGTCCAACGGATTGGCCACCGCGACCAGCGGCCCGAGCGTCGATTTGACATGGGCACGGTGGGTGTCGCTGAGCACCGGGAAATTGACCCAGCGGCCTTCGGCGCTGTCGGCCATGACCGAAGCCTCGCCGCCCGAGCAGCTCATCGATGACAGCCTATAGCCGGGCAACGGTCCGGTGATATGCAGCAGCTTCAGCGCCTCGATGAAGGCGGGGATGGAATCGACGCGCGCTATGCCCAGCCGCCTCAGGAAGGCGCCCGATGCGGCGTCCGACCCTGCCAGCGAGGCGGTGTGCGAGACGGTCGCTTGCCGCGCCTGTTCGGAACGGCCGACCTTCATGGCGATGATCGGCTTCTTCAACTCGCGGGCCCTGGCCGCCAGCCGTTCGAAGCCGGCTACGGAATCGAAGGCTTCGATGTGCAGGCCAAGCGAGGTGACCCGCTCGTCCTCGATCAGGCCGAGTGCCATTTCGGACAGGCCGGTCTGCGCCTGGTTGCCGGCGGTCATCAGGAAGGCGATCGGGAGGCCGCGCTTCTGCATCGTCATGTTGATGGCGATGTTCGACGACTGGGTGATGATAGCGACACCTTTGCCGCCGTCGGCCAGTCGGATGCCGCCATGCTGGTCGGGCCACAGAAGTGCGCCGTCGGCATAGTTGATCAGGCCGTAGCAATTCGGGCCGATGATCGGCATCTGGCCCGCCGCCGCGACCAGCTCGGCCTGCAGCCGCTCGCCGTCGTCGTCATAGGCCTCGGTCTCGAGGAAGCCGGCGGCAAAGCAGACTGCACCGCCGGCGCCGCGCTCGGCCAGCGCCTTGACCACCTCGATGGTCAAGTGCCGGTTGACGCCGACGAAGGCGGCGTCCGGCGCGCCGGGAAGATCGGCGACGGAGCGATAGGCCTTTCGGCCGGCGACCTCTTCCTTGCTCGGATGCACCGGCCAGATCTCGCCGGCAAAACCCATCTTGATCGATTGCGCCACGACGACTGCGGCCTGAGCGCCGCCGAAGACGGCAATCGATTTGGGGCGCAAAAGACGTTCGAGTTTATGCATGGTCATCTTTTCGTTTGAGCATCATCTTCTCCCAAGCCTAGCTCCGGCCTTGGGGGATCATGCTCTAAGCCCCGAACGGACGCAGCAGCGCCCGCGAAATAATATGTCGCTGAATCTCCGAAGTGCCTTCCCAAATTCGCTCGACCCGGGCGTCGCGCCAGATGCGCTCCAGCGGCAAATCGTCCATCAGCCCCATGCCGCCATGGATCTGGATCGCTTCATCGGCAACAAAGGCGAGCATTTCGGTGGCCTTCAGCTTGGCCATGGCCATGTCCTGGTCGGTGACGGTGCCCTGATCGTACTTCCAGCCGGCTTCGAACACCATCAGGTCGGCGGCCTTCAGTTCGGTCGCCATGTCGGCAAGCTTGAACGACACGCCCTGGAACTTGCCGATCTGCTGGCCGAACTGCTGGCGCTGCGCGGCATATTCCACCGCATGGCCAAGCGCCCGCTCGGCGCGGCCGAGACAGGTGGCGCCGACCTGCAGCCGAGTGGCGCCGAGCCAGGAATTGGCGACATCGAAGCCCTTGTGCACCTCGCCCAGAACCTGGGAGGCCGGCAAGCGGCAATCGTCGAATTCGAGGATGGCATTGGTGTAGCCGCGATGCGAGACGTTGCGGTAGCCGTCGCGGACGGTGAAGCCTTTGGTCCCTTTGTCGACAAAAAAGGCGGTGATCTTCTTGCGCTTGCCGCGCGGCGAATCCTCTTCGCCGGAAGCCATGAACACGATGGCGAAGTCGGCGAGGTCGGCGTGGGAGATAAAATGCTTGGTGCCGTTGAGCACCCAGTCGTCGCCATTCTGCACGGCCGTCGCCTTCATACCGCGCAGGTCGGAGCCGGCGCCCGGCTCGGTCATCGCCAGGCAGTCCCATTTCTCGCCGCGGATGCAGGGGAACAAATATTTCTCGCGCTGCTCGGGTGTGCCGGCCAAGAGGATGTTGGAGGGCCGCGCCACGCAGGTCCAGTGCAACGCATAATTGGCACGGCCGAGCTCTTTCTCGTAGAGCAGCCAGGTCACCGTATCCAGGCCCGCGCCGCCGACATCGGCCGGCATGTTGGCGGCATAGAGCCCGGCCTCGATCGCCTTGGCCTTGATTTGCTCGATCAACTCGCGGCGCAGCACGCCGGTGCGCTCGACCTCGCGCTCATGCGGGTATAGCTCGTTCTCGACGAACGCCTTCGTCGTCTCGACGATGAGCTTCTGTTCCTCCGACAACCCGAAATCCATGATCTCAGCCCTTCTTCTTGCCGGTCTTTTTCTTCGGCTTTTCGGCTTTCTTCACCGGCTTCAACGTCTTGGCCTTCTCGGCCGCCTTGGAGGCCACAGGCTTTTTGGCCGCTAGCTTGGCCAGTTGCCTGGTATAGTCCTTGTGCAAGGCACCGGCACCCCAGCCCTTGCCTTTGTTCTGCTTCGACAGCGCGTCCATGATCGCAACCAGATTGTCGTCGCGGATCTTTTCCAGCTCGCGGATCGACAGCCCATGCGCCTGGTCGTCCGACTGCGTGGCGATCAGGTCGACCAGTTCATCGTTGAACTCCGGCACGTCCATCAGCTTGGTCCATGGCCATTTCAAGCACGGCCCGAACTGGGCCATGAAGTGGCGCATACCGGCCTCGCCCCCTGCGACGCGATAGACCTGGAACATGCCCATCTGCGCCCAGCGCAGGCCAAAGCCGAAGCGCATGATGTCATCGAGTTCCTCGACGGTGCAGATGCCGTCCTTTATTAGCCACAGCGCCTCGCGCCATGCCGCTTCGAGCAGGCGGTCGCCGACGAAGGCTTCGATCTCCTTGCGGATCACCACCGGCTTCATGCCGATCGAGGCATACATTTCCTTGGCGACCTCGATCGCCTCTGGGAAGGTCTGTTCGCCGCCGACGATCTCGACAAGCGGCAAGAGGTAAACGGGGTTGAACGGATGCCCGACGACCAGCCGCTCCGGGTGCTTCTTCATCGCCACCTGCATGTCGGTCGGCTTGATGCCCGAGGTCGAGGAGCCGACAATGGCGTTTGCCGGCGCATGGGTATCGATCTCGGCCAGCACGCGGTGCTTGAGATCGAGCCGCTCAGGCACGCTTTCCTGGATGAAGTCGGCATCGGCAACCGCCTCGGCGATGGTCTTGGCAAAGGTCAGTTTGCCCTCTTTCGGCAAGCCGCCAGGCACCATCTGCTTGTAGGCGCGGCGCGCGCCTTTCATCACTTCGCCAACCTTGCGCGACGCTTCGGGATCGGGATCGAAGATCGACACGTCGATGCCGTTGAGCAACAGGCGCGCCACCCAGCCGGCGCCGATGACGCCGCCACCGATGGCGGCCGCCTTGTTGATGATGCTCATGCGGAAGCTCCGGTTCTTGTCTTGGCTGTTGCGGGATCGATGAGAGGCACGCGCTCGCCGGCGCGGATCACCGGGGGATCGTAAGCCTTGCGGGCAAACACTTCGAGCACGAAGGGCCGGAAGAATTCGATCGGCAGCGTGTCGTAGTCGGGGTCGAAGCTCGACTGGTCCCAGCGCTCGCAGAACTGATCGCAATCATCGAAATAGGCGTGGCCGGCGAAGCGGTCGCGCGCATGGCGGTTGCCGCCCAGATGATGGGCATAGTAGAGCCGCTGGAAATCGCCGTGCTTTTCCACCACCCAGGTGCATTGTTCGCGTACGAAAGGCTTCAGGATCGAAGCGGCATATTCGTCGTGATTGTAGGGCGCGTATATGTCGCCGATATCGTGCAGCAGCGCGCACGCGATCCAGTCGGTATCGGCGCCGTCGCGCCAGGCGCGGGTCGCCGCCTGCAGCGAATGGCCGAGCCGGGTGATCTTGTACCCCGACAGACCCGCGTCGAGCTGAACCAGCGCGTCGAGCAGCCGCTCGCCGGTCCTTGCCGCATAGTCGATTTCATGCGCGGTCAGGAACTCATAGTCGTCCCGGTCGCCATCCTTCATCGCCGTGAATTTTACGGTAGTCATATCGACCCTCCCGGCGAATAATTTATGCCGCTATCGGCGCCCGCTTGGTGAGGTTGAGCTTCTTGCGCACTTCCTCCGGGCCGATGATCCTGGCGCCCAGATTGGTGACGATGCTGGCGGCTCGTTCGACCAACTGCGCATTGGTCGCCAGCACGCCCTTGTCGAGCCACAGATTGTCTTCCAGGCCGACCCGGACATTGCCGCCGGCCAGCACGGCGGCGGCGGCATAGGCCATCTGGTTGCGGCCGATGGCGAAGGCCGACCAGTTCCAGGTCGACGGCACGTTGTTGACCATTGCCATGAAGGTGTTGAGGTCGTCGGGCGCCCCCCACGGCACACCCATGCATAGCTGCACGAGCGCGTCGGGATCGAGCACCTTTTCCTCGACCAGCTGCTTGGCGAACCACAGATGGCCGGTATCGAAGGCCTCGATCTCCGGTTTGACGCCGAGCGCCGTCATCATGCCGCCCATGGCGCGCAGCATGCCGGGCGTGTTGGTCATGACATAGTCGGCCTCGGCGAAATTCATGGTGCCGCAATCGAGCGTGCAGATTTCCGGCAGGCACTGGCGCACATGTTCCATGCGGTTGGTGGCGCCGCCCATGTCGGTGCCTTTTTCGTTGAGCGGCAGCGGTGCTTCCGGCGAGCCGAAGACCATGTCGCCGCCCATGCCGGCGGTCAGGTTCAGGATGACGTCTACTTCCGCCTCGCGAATGCGCTCGGTGACTTCGCGATAGAGATGCACGTCGCGCCTGGGCTTGCCGGTTTCAGGGTCACGCACATGGCAGTGGACGATCGCGGCGCCGGCTTTGGCCGCATCGATGGCCGAATCGGCGATCTGCTTGGGCGAGCGCGGTACATGCGGGCTGCGATCCTGCGAGCCGCCGGATCCGGTCACGGCACAGGTAATGAAGACCTCACGGTTCATCGCAAGCGGCATGGAACTCTCCTCCGATAGAAACACTATGCATGTCGCCCAAAAGTGGGAACCGGTTTTGGGACAACGACATGCACAAAGACCAACCAACAATGACCGACTTGCCGGAAACTGTTTTGCGTTTTACGAAGCTTCCATGACGAAAAGCGAAAAACCAACGATCTTTCGTGCCGAACGCCTGCCACTCAGGGTGACGCTGCTGGTGTTTTCCGGCTCGTCGATCATGTGCGTCGCGTCGGCGGTCGATCCGTTGCGCGCCGCCAACCGCATCTGCGGCGAGACGCTGTTCGATTTCAAGCTGGTCTCGCTGACCGGCGAGGCTCCGGTCACCACCTGCGGCCTGCCGGTGGCGGTTAGCGGCCGTTTCGATGCGGGTGAGCCAACCGACGTTCTTGTCGTCGTCGCCGGCTTTGGCACCCAGAACTATGCGACATCGGGGCTGTTGTCAGGCCTGCGCCGGGCAGCGCGGACAGCACGGGCTTGCGGCGGTGTCGAAGCGGGCACCTGGCTGGTGGCGCGCGCCGGCTTGCTGGAAGGGCGCAGCGCCACCACCCACTGGGAGGACATGGAGGACTTTTCCTCGGCCTTCCCCGGCGTCGATGTGCGCCCGGACCGCTACGTCATCGACGGGCCGGTATTCACGTCAGGCGGCGCGTCGCCGACCTTCGACCTGATGCTGCATCTCATTCGCACGCGGCTGGGCATGGCCGTGGCGCTCGATGTCGCGAGCGTCTTCATCTACGACCAGGCACGTGCCGCGACCGACGCCCAGCCGCTGGTCTCGCTCGGTCGGCTCGATGGCTACGATCCGCGCCTGGCGCAAGCCATCCGGCTGATGGAATCGCATGTCGATCAGCCGCTGACCATAGAAGCGGTGGCCAAACGCGCCGGGGTGACGGCGCGAACCTTGGAAAGCATCTTTCGCAAGTCGATCGGCGAGACGCCGGGCGCCTATTATCTCAGGCTGCGCCTGGGTGCCGCGCGCCGGCTGGTGGTCGACACCAGGGTGGCGATGGCCGATATTGCCGGGCGGACCGGATTTTCGTCCGCCGCGGCGTTTTCGAGGGCGTTTTCAAGGGCTTTCGGCGAAGCGCCGGTCAGGCTGCGCCGGGGCTGACATGCATGTCGCCCAAAAGGACAACGACATGCACAGAAAGTTCAGGCAGCATTCTGGTGGTCGCTGCCGCCGTCGATCTGCGAGCGCATTTGCCTGGCAAGATGGGTCTCGAAACGGCTGGCAACGGCGCGGTCCCATTCGTTCGAGCGGCGCGTGCCATCCTTCGGATGCGGCATTGCCATCAGCCGGTCGATAATCGATTCGACTTCGCCCGGTGAGAGCAGGGCGTCGATTTCACGTTCGTTCTGCATATCGGGTCGCCTCCTTCTTCCTCTCCCGCCACGAGCAGTCTTATACGAGATACGTGACGGCAGTTTGAAGGCAAGAGCGAGGTCATTGAAGGGCGTCAAAGGGCAAAAACCGTGTCGTCGCACCCGGCTTTGCGCAAAGTTTGTTCCCGTGTCTGGGCAGGTCAGGCCAAGGAGAGTTCTACAGCTGCTTTTCGACCAGCAGGCAGCCGAGGATCTATGCGATCCTCGGTGCCTGTCGCGAAATGGGCGACTGGAGCATTTCGCGGTTTCGCGGAAACGGCGAGCCGCTCTAACTCTTTGTTTTGACGCAATTCCAGACGGAAAACCGCTTCACGCTTTTCCTGGAATTGCTCCAGCAGAAGGCGATTGCCGCTCCAGAGGTGGCGGATATCGGTCCAGAGATCGGCTTCACACGTATCGGTTGACGATGTTTTCCAGCAGTTCCTGGCGGCCCGACCTTGGCTGCGGCTCGATCTTCTTCTTGACGACACGCTCGGCGATGTCCTCCAGCGTGCGCTTGCCCGACAGCATCGCCTTGCCCTCGGCTGTGTTCCAGCCGGCATAGCGTTCGGCCAGCGGTGCCGACAGCGCCTTGTCCTCGACCATGCGGGCCGCGGCCTTGAGGCCACGTGCGCAAGAGTCCATGCCGCCGATATGGCCGATCAGCAGATCCTGCGGATCAAGCGACTGGCGGCGCAGCTTGGCGTCGAAATTGGTGCCGCCGGTCTTGAAGCCGCCGGCCTGCAGGACCTGGTAGTAGGCCAATGCCATTTCAGGCACGTTGTTGGGGAACTGGTCGGTGTCCCAGCCCGACTGATAGTCGTTGCGGTTCATGTCGATCGAGCCGAAGACGCCGAGCGCATTGGCCAGCGCCAGCTCGTGCTCGAAGGAATGGCCGGCCAGAATGGCGTGGCCTTGCTCGATGTTGAGCTTGACCTCCTTCTCCAGTCCGAAGCGCTTGAGGAAGCCGTAGACGGTCGCGACATCGTAATCATACTGGTGCTTGGTCGGCTCCTGCGGCTTCGGCTCGATCAGGATCGTGCCCTTGAAACCGATCTTGTGCTTGTAGTCGACGACGAGGCTGAGGAAGCGGCCGGCCTGCTCCTGCTCGCGTGCGAGGTCGGTGTTGAGCAGCGTCTCATAGCCCTCGCGCCCGCCCCACAGCACATAGTTCTCGCCCTTCAGCCGCTTGGTGACATCGATACAGCTTTTTACCGTCGCTGCCGCGTAGGCAAAGACATCCGGGTCGGGATTGGTGGCCGCGCCCGACATGAAGCGGCGATTGGAGAACAGGTTGGCAGTGCCCCACAAGAGCTTGACGCCGGTATGCTTCATCTTTTCCTCGAAGTAGTCGGCGATCTCGTCGAGGCGTGCCGCACTCTCGGAAAAGTCCTTGCCCTCCGGCCGCACATCGGCGTCGTGGAAGCAGAAATAGGGCGCACCAAGCAGCGAGAACATCTCGAAGGCGACGTCTGCTTTCAGTTTCGCGAGTTCCATCGTGTCGACACCGCCGGCCTTGGGGAACCACGGCCGGTCGAAGGTCTGGCCGCCGAACGGATCGCCGCCCGGCCAGGCGAAGGAATGCCAGTAGGCGACGGCAAAGCGCAGATGGTCTTCCAGCCGCTTGCCGGCCACCACCTCGTCGGGATTGTAGAACCGGTAGGCCAGCGGATTGGTCGAATCCGGCCCCTCATATTTGATCTTCTTGATGTCGCCGAAAAATCCGCTGCTCATGTTTTTTCCTCTCGAATAGTTGGCCCTACCTCAGGCCCTGATTACCTCAGGTAATTCGCCGTGATTACCTCAGGCGTAATTGGTTTCGTTCGTCCGCTGGTCGAAAAAACTCATGTCAAAACAATCAGACAAAGGAGACAGGCCATGACCGACCTCAACAAGATCGCCCAAAGCTACATCACCGCCTGGAACGAAAGTGATGCCGGCCGTCGGGCCGATTTGCTCAAGGCGACCTTCACCGAAGACGTCAGCTATCGCGACCCGCTCATGAAGGGCGATGGCCATGCGGGTGTCGCGGCACTCATCGACGGCGTGCAGCAGCGATTTGCCGGCTTCCGGTTCTCGCTGAAGGGCACGCCGGACGGTTTTGCCGACAAGATCCGCTTCTCGTGGAATCTCGGTCCGGAGGGCACGGCCTCGGTGATCGAAGGCACTGACATCGGCATCATCGAGAACGGCCGCCTGAAGAGCGTCACCGGTTTTCTCGACAAAGTGCCGGCGCAGTGAGGTTTTGCTGTTACGGTGGGCGCTAGGCACACCGCTCTGGCCTGCCGGCCATCTCCCCCTCGAGGGGGGAGATTGGCTGTCACGCGGGCCTTCGCCGATTACCAAAGTTGAAAAAAGTGCGGCTACGTCAATGCTGCCAATCTCCCCCCTTGAGGGGGAGATGCCCGGCAGGGCAGAGGGGGGTAGACTCCCGCTCACGCCGTGGCGACCTTGACTGCCGGGTACAGCGCCCGGTAGCGCTGATAGGCATCCGCATAGACGCCGCCAAGTGCGGCGTCTGGTTCGATCGTGGCATCGGTCCTCGGTGCCGTGCAGATTTCAAGCGGGTCGGCACCCGTCGCCGCGATCAGGCCGAGCCGCGCGGCGCCAAAGGCGGCGCCGAAGTCGCCGTCGGCGGGAATGTCGACAGGCAGTTGAAGCGCGGTGGCAATCGCCTTCAGCCAATAGCGCGAGCGCGAACCGCCGCCGATCGCCGTCACCCGCGTCAAGGTCGTGCCGGCCGTGGCCAGGGCTTCGAAGCTGTCGCGGAAGGCAAAGGCGACGCCTTCGAGCACCGCCTGGGTCAGCACCGCACGGCTCGATTCATGCGCCAGCCCGGTGAACGCGCCGCGAATGGCGGAATCATTGTAGGGTGTGCGCTCACCGGAGAGATAAGGCAGGAAGGACACGCCGCTGGGCGCCCTCAGAGTGTCGCCGAGTTCGGCGGTCAGTTCGCCAGCGCCTTTTCCGGTGATCTCGGACAGCCAGTTCAGCGAATCGGTTGCCGACAGGATGACGCCCATCTGGTGCCAGGTGTCCGGAAGCGCGTGGCAGAAGGTATGCACAGCACTAGCCGGGTTGGGCAGGTAGGCGGCGTTGGCGGCAAACAGCACGCCCGATGTGCCGAGCGAAACGAAGGCGTGGCCGGCGCCGACCGTGCCCATGCCGCAGGCCGAGGCAGCATTGTCGCCGGCACCGCCGGCGATGGGAATGCCGGCCGGAACGCCCCATTTTGAAGCCAGTTCGGCACGCAGCGCGCCTGCCTTCTCCGTACCCTCGACCAGGGCCGGCATTTGTTTTTCATCGAGCGATGTCGCGGCGAGCAGCTCGGTACTCCAGCGCCGCTTGCCGACATCGAGCCAGGACGTGCCGGCAGAATCCGACATTTCCGAAATGTGTTCGCCGCTCAGCCAGAGCCGCAGGAAATCCTTGGGCAACAGCACTTTTGCGACCTTGGCGAAGACAGCTGGCTCGTTGTTCTTCACCCAGGCAAGCTTCGGCGCGGTGAAACCGGGAAACACGATGTTGCCGGTCAGCGCGCGGAAGCGCGGATCGGCGTCGAGCAAGGCCGCCTCGGCATGACTGCGTGTATCGTTCCACAGGATGCAAGGGCGCAGCACCTTGTCGGCGGCATCGAGCAGCGTTGCACCGTGCATGTGGCCGGACAGGCCGATGCCTTTGACCGCGGCGAGCTCCCCGGGATGCTTGGCTTTGAGGTCGGCAATCGCCTCTTCGCAAGCGCGGATCCAGTCGTCGGGGTTCTGTTCCGACCAGCCCGGATGTGGCCGCGATACGTCGATCGACGCATGGCCGGAACCGATGACGGTTTGCCCGGCATCGATCAGCAGCGCCTTGACGCCCGACGTCCCGAGATCGAGGCCGAGATACATGTGTTCCTCCCTTGCCGATAATTTTTTCGAGTCCCGAAAAAATCTGGCTTGTCAGTTTTTAAGACAAGATCGATCGCGGGTCAATTCTCTGACAAATTGGTCTCGGATAAATTGGCCGCGCGCCGAGAAAGCAGCGCCGACAGTGGACTGCCGGGCCGCGCCATTCCCCGTTCGGCCGTGAGCGCCCTGCCAAGCGCACCGTCACCGGCGCGCAGGACCGCCTCGATCAGCGTCAGGTCGATGACGTCGCGTTGGGCGTGGCTGCCGCCGAAACGGTGGGCGATCGCCCGTATCGGCCGGATCAGGCGCACGGTCTCGGCATAGTTGCCCTCGCCAAAGGCCTTGATGGCGAGCGTCAGGGGATGGCCGACATCCCTGGTGAAAGCCGCATTGTCGTCGCTGCCGCCCATCGCCTCGCGTTGAGCCTCGAGCAAGGTCTGGGCCGGGGCGTCGAGCCCGGCGCCGACGAACGCCATCATCGCGTGGGCGTCGTTGAAGGCATAATTGCCGGCCCCGGCCTTGCGCCAGTTGGCGGCGAGCCCCGCCCAGCGGTCGCCGACATCGATGCCGCCAAGGTAAAGCCGCCACAGGATTGCCGACGCGTCGACCATGTTGAGCGCCATCGTCGACTGCCCGCCATAGATGGGTCCGTCATAGAGCGCCAGCACCTCGTCTGTCTCGCCGAGATCATAGTGGAACAGCGCCAGGTGCCACCAATTGTGCACCTGCAGAAAGCTTTCCCTTGTCCACGCCTCGGGATCGGCGCGCATCCAGGCAATACCATCCCTTTGCCGGCTTTGCATTTCCATGACATGAGCGACGGCATGCTGCGCCCACCCGTCGCGCGGCTCCATGTCGACTGCCGCGCGGCCAAGCTGCTCGGCCCTGATATAGTCAGCCATCTCCTCAAGTCCGAACGCCTGCATGCCGAGCATGGCGTGGTAGCCAGGCATGCCGCTTTGCCATGATGGCAGGGCACGGGCGATGCGATCACGCAACATGCGGGCATTGCCGGTGAAGAAATCGATCTGGTGGCCGACCTGCAGCGCCAGCCCGTCGCGAGGGGTCTCGATGGTGACATCCTCAAGAATGCGGCTGGCTTGATGCCAGCGTCCGTTGGCGAGATGGCCAAGGGCTGCGACATGCGCCTGCTCGCGCGTGGTCGCGGCAAGTGGCAATGCGGCCTGATGGCAAGCCTTGGCCACGTCCGTCGCCTCTTGCTCGGTGGCGAGGCCGAAAAGGTAGCCCTTGAAGACATGCGCCATGACGAAGCCGGGAGCTTTCGCGATGGCGCGGTCGATGGAGGCCACGGGGTCGCCGATGAAGCACCGTAGTTCACGCACTGCCTGGCAGTAGGGCGTGAACCCCGCCTGCGTGGCACCCGAAAATGTCAGGCCCAATGCGTCCCTGATTGCCATGCAATGTCCTTCGATCGACCAGTGACCGGCCGTTCGATGCTTCGGCCCAAGGCGATCCTAACGCATGGGCCACGGGCACGCCAACCGCGCGCTGCGCCGGTTTAGCCCAGTAGTCTTTCAAATGGTGAGCGACGACGGCGAGTTCTTTTTGCGGTGCCAACCGCCGAAGTCCGCGCTGCCCCTCATCGCCCTGTCGGACACGTCTTCTCGCACGGCGAAATCGAGCCCTCTCCCGTCACTATGCGGCGAGAGGATGTCGGCACGTAGGTGAGGGGGCAGCACAAACGCTGCGTGATGAGCGAATCCAACTCTACCTCAATTGCTGGAACGCATGGCCACCGTGGCGATGCCGGCGCCGACCAGCAGGGTGCCGCCGGTGCGGTTGAAGATGCGGATTGCCTTGGGATTGCGCACGACGTTGCGCGCGCGCGCAGCGATCAGCGCATAACCGAAGGCGTTGGCGAAGGCGAGCGCCAGGAACGTCGTCTCGAAGATCAGCATCTGCGTCCAGAAATCGGCATGCCGGTCGAGGAACTGCGGCAGGAAGGCGACGAAGAAGGTGATGCTCTTCGGGTTGAGCGCGGTGACCAGCCAGGCATGTGCCATCATCTTGGCCGACGACACCGCATCGGTGCGCGGTTCGGCTTTCAGAGCGCCGCCGGCACGGAACAGTTTCACGCCGAGATAAATAAGATAGCCGGCGCCGATCAGCTTCAGGATGGTGAAGACGGTCGCCGAAGCGGCCAGCAGCGCGCCGATGCCCAGCATCGACAAGGTCATCGCGGTGAAGTCGCCCAGCGCCACGCCGACGGCCATCGGCAGTGCGGTGCGCCAGCCCTGGCCCAGCGCATAGGACACGACCAGAAGGATGGTTGGACCCGGAATGATGAGAAGGATCGTCGATGCGGCAGCGAAGGCGGCCCAGTTTTCGAAGGACATGCTCGTCTCCTTTGAGCGTAAAGAAGAGGATAAATCCTTGCGTCCGGCAGAATGTAAAGAGGCGATTTCCCTAATTTCGCCAATGGCAGACCGGCGTCAGTTCGGGCCGCTCAGCGTGCTTATTATTTTCGGCCAGGCTGACACTGGCACCGAGAACGCCGCGACAATGGCAGCGGCAAAAAACCTAGTGTCGGCTTTTAAGGTTTTGCACATGAGGCCATCGCTGATGGCTTGAGCTGTAGGAAACGCCGGCGCCGGGATTATGACCCGCCGAGGTCTTTTGTACAGAGCTCTCGGTCAACGGATCGCGCAGAAGGTCGATCGCCCACGGGCCATGCGCGAACGCAGGCTGTGCAAGGTCTTCACGCTTTATCAACCATGAATGATGAAAATGCCTGCCATCCGGCCGGACCGTGCTTCCCGCCGACAGCGTGGGGTTTGGGTATATGCGCGAGTTGCCGCAAGGTCTGACGCCGCCGCGAAATGGCGACACAATCGAAGCCGATCATCGTCTTTCCCGCCGCGCTATCCTGTCCGGGGCAGGGGCGCTGGCGCTGCTTAGCGTCGCCGGTTGCTCGACCTCGGGCGGTGGCCTGCCGGCGCTGGAGCTCGACGACGTCTCCACTGGTTCGGTGCCGCCGATGCGGCCGGCGATCAGCGTCGACAAGAACGTCACCAGCCCCGGCGTGATGTATGCCGCACTGACGGATGGCGGCTTCAACGTCCCGGAAGTGCCGTATCTAAAGGTCAAGCCGGAATTCCGCCGCCAGATCGTCGTCGACACCACAGGCGAGGCGCCCGGGACCATCGTTGTCCATCTCAAGGAGCGCATGCTCTATCTCGTCCAGCCGGGTGGTGATGCCATCCGCTATGGCGTCGGCATCGGCAAGGACGGTTTCCGCTGGTCCGGCCGTGCCAACATCCAGTACGGCAGGGAATGGCCTACCTGGACGCCGCCGCCAGAGATGATCGCCCGCAAGCCCGAGCTGGTTAAATGGCAGGCCGGCCAGCCCGGCGGCCTCACCAACCCGCTCGGCGCGCGCGCCCTCTACATCTATCAGGACGGTAAGGACACCGGCTATCGCATCCACGGTTCGCCCGAATGGCGGAGCATTGGCCAAGCGATGTCGTCGGGTTGCGTGCGTCTGATCAACCAGGACATCATCGACCTCTACAGCCGCGTCTCCAAGAAAAACCCGGTCGTCGTCGTCTGACACGCCGCCCGCCCCACTCTTCCGTTGCGCGATAGCGAAAGACAGGCGAATGTGCCTGCGAATTCATCGCTCGGGAGACGTCGGGAATGGCCGGAACTTTTGTCATCGCGCAGGGCGGCGGTCCAACCGCCGTCATCAACCAGACGGTGGTCGGGGCGACGCTGGAGATCCGCAAGCGGCATCCGGGTGCCAAGGTCCTCGGTTCCATCCACGGGGTGCGCGGCATCCGTGACGGCAACTATGTCGACCTCTCCGCGATTCCCGAGGACCGGCTGCGGCTGATCGCCGGCACGCCAAGTGCCGCCCTTGGCTCGACCCGCGATAAGCCGGATGCCGCTTATTGTGACGTCATCCTCAACGGATTGAAGAAGGCAGGCGCCGATGCCTTCATCTATATCGGCGGCAACGACACGTCGGGTACGCAGCAGATCCTGACCGATGCCGCAGGCGGCGAGATCGCCTTCGTCCATGCGCCAAAGACCATCGACAATGACCTCGAGGAAAACGACCACACGCCGGGCTTCATTTCGGCGGCCGAGTTCGTCGCCGGCGCCTTCCTGTCCGTCGACCTCGATTTTCGCGCCCTGCCCGGCATCTATGTCGGCATCGTCATGGGCCGGCATGCCGGCTTCCTGACCGCAGCCGCGGCGGCGTGGCAGCTTGACCCCGACAGCGGCCCGCACCTTGTCTATGTGCCCGAGCGCCCGTTCTCGGCCGCCGGCTTCATCGACGACGTCCGCGCCACGCTCGATCGTTACAAGCGCTGCATCGTCGCCGTTTCGGAAGGCGTCAGCACCGCCGACGGCAAGGCGCTGGTCGAAAGCCTGGTGCCGCCGGACAAGCTCGAGCGCGACGCGCATGGCAACGTCAAGCTGTCGGGCAGCGACCTGCCGGCCGCACTTGAGCGCGCGCTGGCTGAAGGCCTGCCCGGCAAGCGGGCCCGCGTCGACGCACTCGGCTACATGCCGCGCGGCTATGTCGGCGCCATCAGCGCGATCGACGCGCAGGAGGCTTTCGATGCCGGCGCTTTCGCCGTCACTGTCGCTGAACAGGGCGGCGGCTCGGTGGCGCTGCAATATCACGGCAGCAAAACGGTGCTGAAGAAGGTGCCGCTGAAGAACGTCGCCGGCAAGACCCGCCATATGCCGGACGATTTCATGAAGCCCGATGTCAATCAGCTGTCCGATGCCGGCATGGCTTATCTCAAGCGGCTGGTGCCGGAAAAATACAAGGTCGGGAAGCCGTTCGTCTGATGCCTGGCTCACACCTGATGCCGGGCCACAGGTGATGCCGGAGTGGTTCAGCAAAAGCATCGTCGACGACAAGACGACGATGCTGACCGAGCCGTTCGTGCATGCCTATGTGCGTGCCAATATCTGGCATCTGCGCGGCCGAGATGCCGACCTTCTGGTCGACACCGGCATGGGCATCTGTCGGCTTGCGCCGGAGATCGACACGCCCGACGGCAAGGCGCTGCTGGTCGTCGCCACCCACATTCATCTCGACCATGTCGGCTCACTGCACGAATTTCCGTGGCGAGCAGGGCCAAGGCACAGCGCGGAGCAGTTCGCGAGCATGGATGAGGCGGCGACTTACGCCTACATGTTCCACGATCTCGACGGCGCCGTTTCGACGCTGCCGGCGACAGGTTGGAAGGCGGCCGACTACAAGATCCCGCCCGCACCGCTGACGCGAACCCTGGACGAGGGCGACATCGTCGATCTCGGTGACCGGCAATTCCGTGTGCTGCATCTGCCCGGCCATTCGCCGGATTCGATCGCGCTGTTCGACGAGGCCGATGGCCTTTTCTTCAGCGGTGACGCCATCTACGACGACACGCTGATCGACGACCTGCCGGATTCGGATCGATCGGCCTACATCAGTACGATGCAGCGCCTGCTCGACCTGCCGATCCGCGTCGGCCATGGCGGCCACGGACCGAGCTTCGACAGCAAGCGCATGCACGACATTGCCACTGCCTATCTCGGACGAACCGGCGGGATCTGAGCCCCCGGCGGGCAGGGAAGACCGGACTGGCCCGTCGCCTGACGACATCGTGACCGCCGTCATTCCGGAAATTAAATCTTCGTAAGGTGGCCCGGAATCCCTAAATCGGGCCAAGCTGCGCCCTAGATTCAGAGCTGTCGATCCGGTCCGGCTGCCGTGCCAGGCGAGACAGGCAATCGCGACGTTCGACACGCCGAATGGCCGGTCTTCCGCACAAGGAGACCTCCACGGCGACCGATCAACTCTCGCCCGGACAAACGACCATGTCAGACATAATTCGCAGACATCGCGTCGCGGCCTTGCTGGGCGCTGCGCTGATCGTATCCCCCTTCGTCATGTCTTTCGCCCAAAGCGAGGGCAACACCGTTCCGACGACCCAGACACCGGTCGCCGGCCTCACCGCTCCCAACGGCTCGTTCGCTCCCATCGTGGCAGCCGACAAGCCGGCGGTGGTAACGATCACCACTGTCACGAAGGCAGAGCCTGGAACGACGAGCGATGCCTCTCCGTTCGACGGCGGCTCGCCTTTCGACGACTATTTTCGTCAGTTCTTCGGTGACCAGGGCATGCCGATGCCCAAGACACCGCCACAACAGCAACCGCAGCGTGCCGAAGCACTGGGTTCCGGCTTCCTCGTGGGCGCGGATGGTATCATCGTCACCAACAATCACGTGATCGATGGTGCCACCTCGATCAAGGTTGCGCTCGACGACGGCACCGAACTCCCCGCCAAGCTGGTCGGCCGCGATGCCAAGAACGATCTCGCCGTCCTCAAGGTCAAGGCGGACAAACCCCTGCCAACCGTCAAATGGGGTGATTCCGACAAGCTCATGCCAGGCGACCAGGTATTGGCCTTCGGCAACCCGTTCGGCATCGGCACCACTGTCACCGCAGGCATCGTTTCGGCGCGCGGCCGCGATCTGCACAGCGGCCCGTTCGACGACTTCATCCAGATCGACGCCCCGATCAACCACGGCAATTCCGGCGGCCCGCTGATAGATGTCGCCGGCAAGGTCGTCGGTATCAACGCGGCGATCTATTCGCCCAATGGCGGTAGCGTCGGCGTTGGCTTCGCCATCCCGTCCGACCAGGCCCAGAAGGTGGTCGCCAAGCTGATGAAGGACGGCTCGATCCAGTATGGCTATCTCGGCGTCGAGATCCAGCCGGTGACGGCGGATGTGGCGAGCGCAATTGGCCTCGATCATGCCGCCGGCGCGCTGGTTTCGCGGGTCAATGACGGTTCGCCCGCCGCCAGGGCCGGAGTCGAGGCCGGCGACGTCATCACCAGCTTTGCCGGACAGGATGTGAAGGATCCCAAGGACCTGTCGCGGGCGGTCGCCGATGTCGCGCCCGGCGCCAGAGAAACACTGAACATCTGGCGCAAGGGCAAGGCCGTGGATATTTCCGTCGATGTCGGGCGCAACACCGACGACGTGAAGACCGCGTCATTGGAAGACGGGTCCGGCGCGCCTGGCGTCGGGCAAGGCTCACGCGTCGCGGCGATCGGGCTTGGCCTGATGGACATCACCCCTGACATTCGCGAGCAGATGAATCTCGCCCACAATCAGCGCGGTGCGATCGTTGCCAGCGTCAATCCCGACAAGGCTGCCGCGGCTTCCGGAATCCAGGCAGGTGACATCATCGTCGCCGTCAATCAGGTGCCGGTGAAGAGCGCCAGGCAGGTCACCCAGGCGATTGCCCAGGCTGGCAAGTCCGGCAAGAAGTCGGTGCTGTTGCTGGTCGAGCGGGACGGAGGCCAGAGCTATGTCGCGGTGCCGTTCGCCAATGGCTGACGCGAGGCGCTGAACTGAATGCAAAGCCGGCAGGCTCGCCGGGCCTGCCGGCTTTGTGCGCCAAGATTTCAGTTGCCCGCAGCGGCATCATCGAGAAAACTGCGACAGGTTGATGGATGCCTGCCGCAGAGGAATTACCGCGATGGTCACCCGAGGTTTCTCTTCAGGACGGCGCCCGCCAACCGATGACGATGCGCGCATACCGCCCGGCCAATATCTCGAACAGGGTTTTCCGGTACTGTCGGCCGGTCCGACGCCGCGCGTGCGCACGGAGGATTGGTCGTTCACGTTGAAGCATGGGCCACGGCCGATCAAGAAGTGGAACTGGGCTGAATTCAACGCGCTGCCGTTGACCAAGATGACACGCGACATCCATTGCGTGACCGCGTGGACCAAGTTCGACACGCCGTGGCAGGGCGTGCTGGTCGACGATATCCTTGCCGACGCGGGTTTGGAGCCGCCGACCGGCTTCACGCTGGCGCACGCGTTCGACGGGTACACCACCAATGTGCCGGTAAAGGATCTTACCGGCGGCAAGGCCATGGTGGCGCTGCTCTACGAAGGCGAGCCGATTGCGCCGGACCATGGCGGCCCGGCAAGGCTGCTGGTGCCGCACCTCTATTTCTGGAAGTCTGCCAAATGGCTGAACGGCCTGCAATTCACGACGCGCGACGAACCCGGTTTCTGGGAATTGCGCGGCTATCACATCTATGGTGATCCATGGCGCGAACAGCGCTATACGGGCGATCCATGAGCGCTGTGGCAGCAGTGCAATCGCCCTGGCAGACGGCCGGGATCGTCCGCATCGAAAAACGCACGCCGCGTGTTACCAGCTTCTTTTTCCGGCCATCGCGGCCGTTTGCCTACCGCGCCGGGCAACATGTCGATGTCAGGCTGACGGCACCGGATGGTTACCAGGCGCGTCGCTCCTACTCCATTGCCTCCGCGCCCGAGACGGTTGGCGCGATCGAACTGGCGATCGAGAAGCTCGACGATGGCGAGGTTTCGCCCTTCTTCCACGAGGTCGCGGCGATTGGTGACGAAATCGAACTTCGCGGACCGCTCGGCGGGCATTTCGTCTGGCCAGAAGATGTGGGCGGACCGCTTGTGCTTGTCGGCGGCGGTTCCGGCGTCGTGCCCTTGATGTCGATGGCTCGCCATCGCGCCGCGCGCAATTCGACAGTGCCCGTCGTTCTGGTCTTTTCAGCCCGGATCTGGGACGAAGTGATCTTTCGCGACGAACTGATCGCCCTCGACGACCGCAGGGACGGGTTCGACCTAGTGCTGACACTGACACGCGAAGCCGCCCGGCGCCCGGCCGATTATGTGCGGCGGGTGGACGTCGCGATGATGGCGCAAGCAATGGCGCGGCTGCCCGAGCCGCCTGGTCTCGCCTTTGTCTGCGGCTCCAACGCGTTTGTATCAGTCGCCGCCCAGGCGCTGATTGATGCCGGCGTTGCAGCGGGAAACATTCGCACCGAGCGCTACGGAGTTTGAATGGACGTTGTTAACGCATGTGGTCTTGGCGCTGACAGTTCGTGAAAGATGGTATTACCACGAGGATGAAGATGGCCACTCCTGTTACGGCAAAGGGACAAGTGACCATTCCCAAACCGGTCCGCGATCTCCTTGGAATCGTCCCGGGCAGCAGAGTGGATTTCCGACGCGCTGCCGATGGCAGCGTGGTGCTGCCTCGCGTTGACAAAGAGCCGCCTGCGAGCCGCTTCGCCAAGTTGTACGGCCATGCCGGCGAGGAGCTCACGACCGATGCGATCATGGCACTGACGCGTGGCGAAGCGTGACGCTGGTCGACACCATGTTCTGCTCGACCTCGTTACGGACGATCCGACCTGGGCGGACTGGTCGGTTGCACAGCTCGAGGCAGCGAGCCTCGATGGACCATTGTTGATCAATGATGCGGTCTATGCCGAGCTTGCTGTTCGCTACATCAGCGTCGAGGATCTCGACGCATTTCTGGATGCGGCCGGCCTCGAAATGGCTCCGATGCCAAGAGCAGCTCATTTCCTGGCCGGGAAGGTATTTACACAGTACCGCCGATCAGGAGGATCCAGGATTGGCGTGTTGCCCGACTACTTCATTGGCGCCCATGCCGCGGTCGCTCAGCTTCCGCTTCTGACCCGCGATGTCGGTCGATACCGGACCTATTTCCCGTCTTTGAGACTGATCACTCCGGACTCCTGAAATGGCACCAACCGCCGGTCACGCCTCGATTTCGAGCGCCGAAAGCGGTTTTGAGCAACAGGCAAGGATAAAACCGTCGTCGATTTCATGATCGAGGATGCCGCCATTGTGGCTCATCTCGACGTCGCCCGCGACCTTTTTCACCTTGCAGGTGCCGCACAGGCCGAACTCGCATGCAGCGGGAATCCGCACGCCTGAGGCCCGCGCGGTCTGCAGGACGGTTTGGCCGGCGACGCAGTCGGCATCGACATCCGAAAGCGAGAATCGGATCGGTGTCACGGCTTCGATCGGGGCGACGGCGTCGTCTCCCGCCGGCAAAGCGAACGGCGCCGGGATCTCCTCCACGGCCGGCGCCGCAAAGCTCTCCTGATGGTATTTCGTCATGTCGAAGCCGGCGGAGTCCAGCATGCCGCGCACGGCGCGCATGAAAGGATCGGGGCCGCAGCAGAAGATTTCGCGCTCGCGGAAATCGGGCGCCAGCAGCGGCAGCCTGATGGCGTCGATGCGGCCCATATGGCCGAACCAGCCCTCTCGGCTCGAACGCTCCTCGATCATGAAACCGAGCGACAAGCCCGGCATACGGCTGCCGAGCAGTTCGAGCTCCTTGCGGAAAATGATCTCTTCCGGGCGGCGCGCGCAATTGACGAAGCCGACATCGGTCCATGGCGCACAGTCGTTCAGCCAGCGCAGCATCGACATCATCGGCGTCACGCCCGAACCGGCCGAAATGAACAGATATTTAGCCGCCGGGTGACTGTGCAGCGAAAAATCGCCGGTCGGCCCATAGGCCTTGACGTGCGAGCCGGGCGTCAGATGGTCAAACATCCATCGCGTGCCGGTGCTGCCGGCTTGCGCCTTCACCGTCACTGCGATCGAGAACGGCCGCGATGGCGAGGACGACAGCGTATAGGTGCGCATCAGCGGCCCGTCCGCAGTCGGCAGTTCCAACGTCACGAACTGGCCCGGCTTGTAGCGGAACCAGGTCTGGTTGTCGGAGCGGAAGGTGAAGGTCTTGACGTCAGGCGCTTCGTCGCTGACGCCGATCACCTCCAGCACCTGCAGCCTGTCGTTCCAGGGCGTCATCTGGTCGAGATGGCGATAGAGGCCAAGATCCGTCATCGCATTCATCCTCTCTTGTCCCTCATGTTTTGTGCATGTGATGCAACTAGGCGACGCTGCGTAGCGCCGGCCTTCCACCTTCGGCGAGGCGCGGGCCGATGAACGACGCGTACCATTCGACGAACTGGATCACGCCGCCCTCATGCAGCTCCGAATAGGGGCCTGGTTCGTAGGCGGGCGACAGGATGCCGAGAGCGTTTTCCTCAACGATGCGGCGGTCCTGGTCGTTGGTTTCGGTCCACACATGGGTAAGGTCTTCGATGGTGTAGTCGACGCCCTCGACCGCGTCCTTGTGCACCAGCCATTTCGTCGTCACCGCCGTTTCCGTGGCGCTGATCGGCACCACCCGGAACGTCACCGCGTGATCGATAAGGATGTGGTTCCATGTCGTCGGATAGTGATAGTGCATCAAGGTGCCGATGCGGTCGGCGGAGACAGCGTCGGAGAGGTTCTTCTTCACCGCCAGTTTGCCGCTCATGGTGTAGCTGACGGCATCGCGCAGCAGCGGCGCGCGGGTGGCTCGATACTGCCCGGCCGGATCGATGCGGAACTTGCTCGGAAGTCCGACGGCCTCGCATTTGGCCCAATGCGCGACCATTTCAGGGTCGCTGTCGGCGCCGTTGACGCCGGTCACAGTCGGAGCCTCCGGGAAGGTCTTGCACAGCTCGGGATGGTTGGCGACGCAGTGATAGCACTCGCGATTGTTTTCCCAGACCAGCTTCCAGTTGCCCTTCTCGATGATCGTGCTCTCGAAGGCGACCTTTGCTTCCCTCAACCGGTGAGGCAGAAGATAAGGTTCGATCATCGCCCGCATCGGCGCGAAATCCGCTGGCTCCTTGGCCAGGCAGATGAAGATATAGCCGCCGACGCTCTCGCAGGCGACCGGCTTCAGGCTGAACTCACTCTTGTCGAAACCGTCGGCCATCTGACGGGCGAACAGCAGGCGGCCGTCGAGCTCATAGGTCCACTGGTGATAGGGACAGACGAGCTTTGCCGCAGTACCCTTGTCGGTGTTGCAGACGCGACTACCGCGATGGCGGCACGAATTGTGGAAGGCGTTGATCTTGCCTTGCTGGTCACGGACAAGAACAACCGGATAGTCGCCGATCTGCACGGTAATGTAGCTGCCCGGCTTCGGCAGCTCGCAATCATGGCCGATGAACAGCCAATCGCGATACCAGATCAGCTCCATGTCCAGCTTGAAGTAGTCTGGATCGGTGTAGAAGGGCTGCTCTAGCGAAAAGCCTTGCCGACGGCTGTTCAAGAGCCTCAGCATGTCGTTGCGAATATCCATGTCCTGTCCTCGTTATCTAAGGACTGAACTGGTGGTGACGGAGGGAGGATTGGACGCAGGCCGGCGAGGCGCCGGGCATGCACTATCCACCTCTTGATCGCCCACCGCGATCAGTCGAGTCTAGAAATCTCGGGCTGGTTTCCGGGCTTTGGAGTTGTCCTTGCGGACGATCGCGACACCTTCCCAGGCAGTTGCCCAGTGGTCTCCCGTTGCGACTTGAACTCCACCACCGTTGCGGGGGCAGCGCCGGATTTTGACCGGCTTCCCAATTCTCCGCCCCGTCGTCACGAAGCGGCACCTGAGATGGCATGATCTAACCACGATCGCTGGCGCGTCATCGGCATGAAAACGACATCGTATCCATGCGGCGCGACACGCGTGCGAAACGTTCGGGTTGGCGATTGCCGGGCTGAAATCCTATCTCTTCGGCAGCCATCGCCACTTGCAATCTCCTCGAAAGCCAACCCTTGCTGGCGGCCAAAAAAGGCTAGCGGTTTCGAAAAGTGACTATTAGCTGATTCTAAAATCGAACCGAACGGTTCGTTTCTGTTGACGGTGCGTGCAGGACGTTGTGAACGCCGGGCCTTGGCAACAGTTGGTGATCCAGCGGACGGTTTTGCTTAAACCATTGAAAAATAAAGATAAGAAGTAGCGTGTGGAAGCCCTTGGCACAATTTCAAGTAGCGGATTCATGGTCCACACGGAACAACTTCGTGATTGGAAAAGGCGAGGATGCCCTCCCACATCGGGCCTGTCCGAACGACGCGATTTCATTTCCAAGACACGCCGCTAGACGGACGAAAAGAAGATACTGGAGTACAAAAAATGAAAAAGATCATTCTCACTGCCGCCGCCGTTCTGGCCATTTCCGGCAGCGCCTTCGCTAATGGCAGCGACCACTACGGTTCGAACGCCCCGGCAGCCACTGCCGTCGACAGCTCGTACACCGCTTCGGTGAAGAAGTCGGAACCGGCTGCTCAGACGCCTGCCCAGGGCAGCGACCGTAACCTCTTCGGCCACTAACAACCAATTCCCAGTTGACAGCGGGTTCGCCCGCCGTCCTGGCGAAATCCAGAAAATTCAAGAGACTTGAAATGAAGAAGATCATTCTTGCTACCGCCGCTGTTCTGGCCATCTCGGGTAGCGCTTTCGCCGCTAGCGACAACTATGGTTCGAACGGCGCCAACCAGCCTGCCACCACCGCCGTCGACAGCTCGTACACGGCTTCCGTCAAGAAGTCGGAGCCGGCCACGCAGGCGCCTGTCAACCATGGCAGCGACCGCAACCTGTTCGGCAACAACTAACATCCGATCAAAACCAACATCCGACAGCGATGCTGCGGGTTAACCCGCAGCATCGAATTCGAGAATACGGAGTGTCAAAAATGAAAAAGATTGTTCTTACTGCCGCCGCTCTTCTGATTGCCGCCGGCAGCGCCTATGCCCGCAACGACAACGTTGGTGGCACCGACATCAACAAGCAGTCGACCGTCAACGTCGATACCTCGCATACGGGCTCGATCCGCAAGAGCGAATCGCCGATCTACAAGCTGCTCAATTCGTCGGGCGACGCTCCGAAGTCCGCCCCCCAGGGCAGTGATCGGAACCTCTTCGGCCGCTAACAGTCTAAGCCGATGTCCAGAAAAGAGGGGCGGGCCTTGCCCGCCGCTCTTTTTTTACCGTCGAGATGGTTCCGTCTCAAGCCGCCTTCGCTTCTGCTTCGTGAAGCGCGAAGGACCGCCCGTCCGTATCGAAGATATGCAGGTCTTCGCCATTGGCGCTCAGCCGCAATGTCGAGCCGCGCTTGACCTCGACGTTGCCGGGCAGCTTGGTCACCAGCGGCAGGTCGGCGCGGCCGATGTCGACATAGACAAGCTGGACCTCGCCGAGCTGCTCGACGTAGTCGACCGTCCCTTCGAACAGATAGTCCGCACCGCTGGCAATGATCAAATCCTCCGGCCGCACGCCAAAGCTCACCGCGGCGCCCTTTGCCGAAGCAGGGGTCGTGATCGGCACGGTTGCCTTGCGACCGCCGACATGGCTGACGACAGTCGGGTTCCCGGTCTTGTCGATGGTCGCCGGCAGGATGTTCATGGCCGGCGAGCCGATGAACTGGGCAACGAACAGATTGCCGGGCTTCTTGTAGAGATCCATGGGCGTGCCGACCTGTTCGATATGGCCTTCCTTGAGCACCACGATGCGGTCGGCCAGCGTCATCGCCTCGACCTGGTCATGGGTGACGTAGATCATGGTCGTGGCGGGCATCGATTCCTTGAGCTTGGCGATTTCGATGCGGGTGGCGACGCGAAGTGCGGCGTCAAGGTTCGACAGCGGCTCGTCAAACAGGAACACCTTCGGATTGCGCACGATTGCGCGGCCAATGGCGACGCGCTGGCGCTGTCCGCCCGACATCGCCTTGGGCAAGCGGTCGAGATATTTCGTCAACTGCAGGATTTCCGCCGCCTGGCGTACGCGCCGGTCGATCTCGGCCTTGTTCTCCTTCCCGATCTTCATCGAGAACGCCATGTTGTCGTAGACGGTCATGTGCGGGTACAGCGCGTAGGACTGGAACACCATGGCGATGCCCCGCTTCGACGGCGGCACGTCGTTCACGACCTCGCCGGCTATTCTGAGCTCGCCGGAGGTGATTTCCTCGAGCCCGGCGATCGACCTCAGCAATGTCGACTTGCCGCAGCCCGACGGACCGACGAAGACGATGAATTCGCCCGACTTGATATCGAGGTCGATGCCGTGGAGAATGTTCAGATTGCCGTAGGACTTCTTCACTTGCCTTAGTGTGACATCGGCCATTGGTTTCCTCCAGTGATTTGAAATTCAGTCGACGCGCCCGAACCAGGCGCCGTAGCCGCCAAGCTCGATGGAACCGCTGCTTGCCTGCCCCGAAAATCCGTGCCCGGGCAAAGGTTGCAGCGATCGGCTGCCAAGGTCAACCTTGGTTGGCCCGGCTCTCAGATTGAAGACGCAGACGACCTGCTCGTTGCCTGCGCGGCGGGTGAAGGCAACGGTGTCGCCCTCGCTTTCGATAAAGGTGATGTCACCCTTGACGAGCGCCGGATGGGCACGCCGGAACGTGAGAAAGCGACGATAGTGCTCAAGCAGCGAATTCTCGTCGCCCTGCTGGACATTGACCGCTTGCGAAAGATGCTTGGTCGGCACCGGTAGCCAGGGCTTTGCCGGGGAGAATCCTCCATTCTTGGTGCTGCCGTCCCACACCATCGGCGTGCGGCAACCGTCGCGGCCCTTGAATTCCGGCCAGAAGCGGATGCCGTAGGGGTCCTGCAAGTCCTCGAAGCGCAGCTCCGCTTCGCCGAGCCCAAGCTCTTCGCCCTGATAGATGCAGACTGAACCGCGCAAGGACATCAGCAGCGCCGAGATGATCTTGAGATAGGCGGTCGGGTCGGGTTCGCCGGCCGCCCAGCGCGAGGCCGGGCGCATCACGTCGTGGTTGGAAAAGGCCCAGCACGACCAGCCGTCGCTGGCGACCTTGCCGAAGGATTCCAGCACCGAGCGGACCTTGACCGCACTGATCTTTTCCGGCGCCAGGAAGTCGAAGGAATAGCACATGTGCACGCGCTTGCCGCCGGCAGTGTAGGCAGCCACCACGTCCAGTCCGCGCTGCGAATCGCCGACCTCGCCGACCGCGGCGGTCGCCGGATATTCGTCGAGCAGCGCGCGGAAGCGCTCGAGGAAGCCGAGGTTTTCGGGGCGGCTCTTGTCGTAGAGATGGTCCTGGTAGTTGTAGGGGTTGACCGCCGGTGCGGTCTGGTCGTTGCGCTCTTCCGGCGGCAGCGGCGGGTTGTTTTCCAGGCCCTGGCTGTGGAAGTAGAAATTGATGGTGTCGAGCCGGAAACCGTCGACGCCGCGCTCCAGCCAGAAGCGGGTGACGTCGAGCAACGCGTTCTGGACCTCATGGTTGTGGAAGTTCAGGTCGGGCTGCTCGGCCAGGAAATTATGCAGGTAATATTGCTGGCGGCTGGTGTCCCATTGCCAGGCCGAGCCGCCGAAGATCGACAGCCAATTATTGGGTGGCGTGCCGTCCGGCCTGGCGTCCGCCCAGACGTACCAGTCGGCCTTCGGGTTGGTGCGGTTCGACCGGCTTTCCTTGAACCATGGGTGATTGTCGGCGGTGTGCGACAGCACCTCGTCGATCATCACCTTCAAGCCTAGCCTGTGTGCCTCGACGGTCAGCGCGTCGAAGTCGGCCAGCGTGCCGAACATCGGATCGACGTCGCAATAATCGGTGACATCGTATCCGAAATCCTTCATCGGCGATTTGAAGAACGGCGAAATCCAGATGGCGTCCGCACCGAGTGCCGCAATGTAGGGCAGGCGGCCGATGATCCCCTTGAGGTCGCCGATACCGTCGCCGTTCGAGTCCTGATAGCTGCGCGGATAGATCTGGTAGATCACAGCACCCCGCCACCAGTCGCGATCGATGGCGAGGTCAGGTTTCGAGCTGGCCTTCAAAGCGGATTGCATCGTCTCAGCCTCCTTTCACCGAGCCGGCAAGCAGCCCGCGGACAAAATAGCGCTGCAGCGAAAAGAAGACGATCAGCGGCACGATTATGGTCACGAAAGCCGATGTCGTCAGAATCTCCCAGTCGCCACCGCGTGAGCCCAACAGCGCATTGAGCTTGGCGGTCAGCACGATCTGGTCTGCCTCTGTACCCAGGAAAACCATCGCCACCAGCAGATCATTCCATACCCATAGGAACTGGAAGATGGCAAACGAAGCCAGCACTGGGAAGGACAGCGGCAAGACGATCTTGACGAATATCTCGAAATCGCTAGCGCCGTCGATACGCGCCGATTCCATGATCTCGCGCGGCAGGCCGGCAATGTAGCTGCGCAGCAGGTAGATGGCGAAGGGCAAGCCGAAGCCGGTATGCGCCAGCCAGATGCCGAGATAGGTTTTCGACGGCATGCCGAAGAAAGCGCCGACGCCGTTGTATAGTTTCAGGAGCGGGATCAGCGACATCTGCAGCGGCACCACCAGCAGGCCGATGATGACCGCGATCAGCAGCGCCCGGCCGGGAAACCGCATCCAGGCCAGCGCATAGGCGGCAAAGGCGGCGATCAGGATCGGGATGACGGTCGCCGGGATGGTGACGGTCAGCGAATTCATGAACGACCGCCCGATGCCCTCGGAAAATAAGACTGTCCTGTAGTTCTCGGTGGTGAATTTCGGCGGCGCCGACGAGGCATAGTAGACGCGCTGGCCGCGATCGCCTTCGAATGCCTTGGGCGACTGCATGACGAAGCTGCCGTCTTCATTCAGCTGCAAGATTTCGCCATCGCCGAGATCGGCCGAAGTGCCAGCGGGATATTGCGTTGGCGCCGCCGATTTGACACCGAAGGCGCTGATGTTGCGCTTGGCACCGTCGCCGAAGATATTGCCCTCGAGAACGAACTTGCCGTCCTTTTCGACTTGCGTCGAGGCGGCCGGCAGCCGGCCGGCTTCGGTCTGAGTGGAACTGGCGAACGAATTCCACCAGCCAGAGGCGATGATTTGGTTCTTGTCGCGCAGCGACGAGACCAGGATGCCGAGCGTCGGTATGGTCCAGATCGCGACGAAGACAAGCACGGCGATGTGGACGCCGAAGCGGCTGGCGAAGGAATTTCCGGTCGCAACGGCCATCTCAATGTCCTCCCGTCTCTTTGTTCGCCTGGCGGATGTTCCAGACCATGATCGGAATGACCGCGATCATGATGATGATGGCGATGGTGGCGCCGCGGCCGAAATCGCCGCCGCCACGGAACATCCAGTCGAACATCAGATTGGCCAGCACCTGGCTGTTCCACTGGCCGTTGGTCATGGTCAGCACGATGTCGAACACTTTGAGCACCAGGATGGTTATGGTTGTCCAGACGACGGCGATCGTGCCCCAGATCTGCGGCACCATGATCTTCCAGAAGATCTGGAATGGATTGGCGCCGTCGATGACGGCGGCTTCCAGCGTTTCTTCGGGGATGCCGCGCAGGGCGGAAGACAGTATCACCATGGCAAAGCCGGTCTGGATCCAGATCAGGATCACCATCAGGAAGAAATTGTTCCAGAACGGCAGCGATATCCAGACCTGCGGCTGGCCGCCGAAATGCTGGATGACGGCGTTGAGGATACCGATCTGGGTCTGGCCCTCGCCGCGATACTCGTAGATGAATTTCCAGATCACGCTGGCGCCGACGAAGGAGATCGCCAGCGGCAGGAAGATCAGGCTCTTGGCGATCGTGCCCCACCAGATCTTGTCGGTGAGCACGGCAATGATCAGCCCGAGGAAGGTGCAGGCAGCCGGTACCACCGCCAGCCAGACGATGTTGTTGAGGATCGAGTTGCGGAACTCGCGATCTCCAAAGGCCCATTCATAATTGGCCAGGCCGACGAAATTGACGCCGCCGCGATCGAGGAACGACAGCCGCAGCGTCTCGACCACCGGATAGATCAGATAGATGGTCAGGATGATCATCGCCGGACCGACGAACAGCCACGGCCGGACCAGCCCTTGCCGGCGCAGATTGTCGATAGCGGCGGCGCCAGCGACGCCGCGCGATGGAAATATCAGGTCGACCAGTTTGTTGGCGCCCCAGAAATAGGCGACGCAACCGCCGACCCCGACGATGATGACGAATATGGCCGAGAAAATCTGAGCCGCCATGGGTCCCTCCCCCTGCGCATCACTAGCCAAGGCCGAACGGTCAGGGCGATGAGATGCGCCGATTCAGTTGTTCAGAGCGCTATCGCCAGGCAGACAGGTCTTCCTCTTTGCTGGTCGCGCTTCATGCCGGATGTCTGTGTGCTCATGATAGTCGCCGCGGCACGGGCCGCCGGTTGGATCCGGGCCCCGGGGCCCGGATCCAGTCAGGATCGATAGTTCAAACGTCCAGCCGAACAATCGGCGGCTTGCCTACTTTATGGCGTCCCAGCTTTTCTGAATGTCGGTGGCGACATCCTGCGCTGACTTGCCGCCGACCAGGTCGATCATGCCGGTCCAGAAGGCGCCGGCGCCGATCTTGCCGGGCATCAGGTCGGAGCCGTCGAAGCGGAAGGTCGAGGCGTTGGCGAGGATGTCGCCCTGCTTCCTCAGCGCGTCGCTGGCATAGGCCTCCTTGTTGACTGACTTGAGCGGCGTCACGAAACCGCCTTCGGCCATCCAGATCTCATGGGCGAGCGGCATCTTCAGGAATTCGATGAAAGCGCGGGCACTCTTGCTGTCTTTCGTGATCATCGCCAACGTACCGGCACCGAGCACGGGCGTGCCCAGTTCAGGCTTGGATGCATAGGGCGGGAAGTAGAAGAAGTCCGCGTCCTGGCCAATCTTGGTGCCTTCCGGGAAGAAGGTCGGGATGAACGACGCCTGGTGGTGCAGGTAGCATTTCGGCGGCACTGAGAAGAGGCCCTTCGGGCTGTCGCGGAAATCGGTCGCCGCAACTGCCTTGGCACCGCCATCGACCATCTTGTCGTCGGTCGCGATCTTGCCGAAGATGTCGATGGCGCTGACCACTGCCGGGTCGTTGAACGGGATCTCGTTCTTCACCCATTTGTCGTAGACTTCCGGAGGCTGGGTGCGCAGCATCAGGTCTTCGACCCAGTCGGTCGCCGGCCAGCCGGTGGCGCCGCCGGAGCCGAGGCCGATGCACCACGGCTTGCCGCCGTCGGCGATGATCTTCTTTTCGAGATCGGCGAGCTCTTCCTGCGTCTTCGGCACCTTGTAGCCGGCTTCCTCGAAATTGTCCGGCGAGTACCAGACCAGCGATTTCACGTCGGCCTTGTAGGGGAAGGCGAAGAAGCCCGGCTTGCCGTCCTTGTCCTTGAACGTGCCGAGATCGACCCATGACTGGCCGGCGCCGTAATTGTCCTTGACCCATTTGGCGGTGTCGTCGCCGAGCGGCGTCAACAGTCCCTTCGATGCGAGATCCTGGATCAGGCCTGGCTGCGGCAGCACGGCGATGTTCGGCGGGCTGCCGGCCTGCGTATCGATGACGATCTGCTGTTCGTAATTCTCCGAGGAGGAGTATTTGATCTCGACGCCGGTGGCTTCCGAGAAATAATCGAGAACGCCGCGCACCAGGCCTTCGTCCTCACCGCGCCATGGTCCGAAGATCGACAGCGTCTCACCCTTGAGGTCGACTTTCTTGAGCTCTTCGTAGTTCGCCCAGTTGAAGCGCTTGTCCTCACCCGGCTTGAATTTCAGTTCGGCATGCGCGGGCGCGTTCAGGGCGAGCGTGGCAAACGCGGCACCCAGCAAAAGCATTTTCTTCATCGGTATTCCTCCCAGTGGATCATACACACCGGACGGAACCTCCATTCCGCCCGCCGACGCCGCAGGACTGTGACTCAGTCAGAAAGGAACCGCAACCTTTCGAAGAGTCTTCCAAAGCGCTTTGGCCTTTTTGATCTCGCCATTGAATCGGCCGGAAGTCAAGAGGCAGCTGGGCTAATCGATTTAATCTGATGCGTTTGTGGTCTGAAAAGTGCGCTGCAACATGCTTTTATGGCAGTGCAGCAGCAATTTTTGTTTCAAACACCTCTGAACCACGCTTATGGTCCGATGTCGAATGGCCCAACCCCGACGGCACTTGGGTCGATTCAATTTAAAAGCGCTTTGAGGGAGATGGAGAGTTTTCGTGAACCTCAAGCAGCTTGCCCATATGCTGGCATTGTCGCAGACTACGGTAAGCCGCGCGCTGAATGGCTATCCTGAGGTCAACGAGGAAACGCGAAGGCGTGTCATGGACGCCGCCAAGCGCCACGGCTACCGCCCCAATCCCAGCGCGCGCCGGCTGGCGACCGGCAAGACCGGGATGATCGGCTATGTCCTGCCGACCGGTGCATCCGTCGACATCGATCCGCATTTCGTCGAGTTCCTGTCCGGCCTTGGCGATTATGCCCGTTCGCACGAGCTCGATCTGGTGCTGTCGCCGGCCGACGCCGACGATCAGGAGACGACCTACCGGCGCATCGTCGCCAACCGCCAGGTCGACGCTGTCTACATCTCCTCGCCGAGGCCCGCCGACCGGCGCGTGGCGCTGGTCAACACGCTCGGCATACCCTTCATCGTCCATGGCCGCAGTGAAGGCTTCGATTTCGACTATGCCTTTACCGACATCGACAACGAGGGCGCCTTCCGCGAGGCGGCGAGGCTGCTGATCCAGCTCGGCCACCGGCGGTTGGCGCTGATCAATGGCGACAACCGCGAGACCTTTGCCATCCATCGCGAACGCGGCGTGCGCCGGGCGCTGGCCGCGAGCGGACTGGAACTGGACGAACGCCATGTCTGCTCGGTGGTCATGACCGAAGAGAACGGCTATCGCGCCACCAGGCGTTTGCTGGAAGAGGGCGATGCGCCGACGGCGATCGCCTGCTCCAGCCTGATCATGGCGCTGGGCGTCGTGCGTGCGGTGCGCGACCTCGGCTTGGGCATTCCGGGCGACGTGTCACTGATCGCCCATGACGACGTCTTCCCCTGGCTGCGGCCGGAGAATTTTTCGGTGCCGCTGTCGACGACGCGTTCATCCATTCGTCTCGCTGGCGCCCGCGTCGCCGAGCGGCTGGCAGCCCGGATTTCGGGGCTGGAAGAGGGCGCCCGCGGCGAAGTCTGGCCCGTCGACCTGGTGGTCAGGGGATCGGTCGCCGGCGCGCCTGGCTAGAGGTCGAAACGCACACTCCGCGCGACCGAGTTCGCCCCACTCCGGTCGTTCGGTCGAATTTGATGCTTTCGCAAAAGCTGCCGATGAGCTCTGACCGCTCGAGGAAGGCAAGCCATTGCCTGCGACCTTCGCGAAGTACCAAAGCTACCTAATTGATCATCCGCCGTTTCAATATTTCTAGTCTGGCATCGGTACTTCGAAATTTTCAGATGGCTTTAAGATTGCATCCCTTGACCAATCTCACGTCGTCCCCTATATAATTGAGTATCCACTTACTCAATATCGTTGGACAGAAATATGGCGCGTCCCCTCAGTGAAGAAAAGCGACAGGCGCTGCTGGATGCAGCGGCCGAGTTCGTCGCGCACCTTGGCACGGGCGCGTCCACGGCCAAGATCGCAAAGGCTGCTGGCGTTTCCGAGGGGACGCTGTTCACCTACTTTCCAACCAAGGACGATCTGCTCAACCAGCTCTTTCTCGAGATCGAGGCCGACCTCACAGAGACGATGCTGGCGCCATATCCGGCGGACGCCTCCGCCAAAGACCTGCTATTCGCGGTTTGGAACCGTCTGATTGACTGGGGGCTGGCTCACGCCACAGCGCGCAAGGCCCTTCGCCAGTTGAAGGTGTCGGATCGCGTCACAGCGGAAAGCCGGAACCGGTGCCACGCCATGCAGCGGGATGCGCGGACGATGGTGGAGGAGTGTCTCGCCGGCCATGCGGCGCCTGACAGGATCGCCTTCTACATCGATACCATTCTTTTCGATCTGGCAGACATCAGCATCAACGCGGTCACGGCCAAACCTTGGGAAAGTGACGCCATCCGGCAGGCCGGGTTCGACCTGTTCTGGAAGGGGTCTGCCGCCTGAATTTTAACCCATAAATGAGTATGTAATTACTCACCTACAAGGAACGAAAATGTCTAATAGCAAGGGTTTCACCGAAGCCGACGTCCCCAAGCAGACGGGAAAGAGCTTCATCGTTACAGGCGCCAACGCGGGCGTCGGGTTCGAAATCGTGCGGGTGCTTGCCGCCAGGGGCGCGCGCGTCCTGCTTGGCTGCCGCGAGCAGACCCGGGCGCAGGATGCCATCGCACGGATCAAGCGGATCACGCCCAACGCCGATCTCGTCTGGTTGCCGCTCGACCTCGGTGACCTGGACAGCGTTCGCACCGCAGCCGAGATCGCCGCGAAGGAGCCACGGATCGATGCGCTCATCAACAATGCCGGGATCATGAACCCGCCGCTGACGCGCACGAAGCAGGGGTTCGAATCGCAGTTCGGCGTCAATCATCTCGGCGTGTTCGCGCTCACCTCGCTGCTCCTGCCTAAGCTGGCGGAGACGCCGGGAGCGCGGGTGGTCGTAACCTCGAGCGTCGCGCATCTGAAGGCCAAGATCGACTGGGACGACCTCAATGCCGACAAGAGCTACATCAAGAACGAACGCTACGGCGCCAGCAAACTGGCGAACGCGCTGTTCTTCTTCGAACTGGATCGTCGCCTGCGCGCCTTGAAGTCGCCCGTCGCGGCAATCGGCGTTCACCCTGGCATCGCCAGCACAAGTCTTGGCCGTCACATGGGGATTGTCCAGTTCGCGGGCCCGATCGTCGGCCTGTTGCTCAACAGCGCCGACAAGGGCGCCTGGCCGGCGCTTCTGGCCGCGACCGGCAAGGTGAAGCCGGGAGGCTATTACGGTCCCACCGGCTTTGGCGGAACCCGCGGTGCAGCCGGCGAAGCAAAGCGCGCGCCGCATGCCGAAGATCCCGCGCTCGGGAAGCGACTCTGGGACGTCTCGATCGCCATGACCGGCATCGACCCAGGCTTGCCGGCCGCCTGATCTCATCACGACGTGGCAAGAGCGGTTTATCGACCCACGCTGGCGCCCGAGACTGCTTTCCTGTGGAAACGCCGAAAAGCAGACCTTCGGCTTTCCACCCATCTCAGCCATTGGGGCAACCATCTGATTGAGTTTCGACATGCATAAAAGCAGAAGCTTTTAAGCGTTAGACCTATTCCTTTGCCCCCGCCGCCTTGATGTCCAGCAGCCCGTAGCCGAAATCATTGTCGCGCCCCTTGGGGCCGAGATCTCTTGCCGTAGCCCCGAGCGCCTTCTCGATGTCGTCGGCCGAGCGATCGGGCGCGGCGTGGATGAGATTGGCGATGGCGCCGCTGACGATCGCCGCCGCGAACGAGGTGCCGGTGACCACATCCGAGCCGGCGCCGCTCGGCGCCACCATCTCGACGCCGGGCGCCGAGATGAAGACGTACGCGCCGCGATTGGCCTGCGGCATCAGCCCGTCCTTGGCGTCGGTGGCGGTCACGGCGATGACGCCGTCGAAAGCGGCCGGATAGCCATAGGGCGCCTTCGGCCCGTTATTGCCGGCGGCGGCGACCAGCACCATGCCGAGCGCGCGGGCATTGCGGCAGGCAACGCCGAGCAGATCGTTCTTCGGCCCGACGAAGCTCATGTTGATGATACGCACGTCCTGGTCCGCCGCCCAGTCGAGCGCCGCCAGGATGACGTCCATGGTCGACTTGCCGCCCTCGAAGGCACGGGCGTGGTAGATCCTGGCGCCAGGCGCCATGCCCTCCAGCGCGCCGACGCCAGCGATCAGGCCATCGATCGACGTGCCGTGATCGCGCATTTCGATCGGCACGCCCGGCATGGCGTCGAACTGTTCGGCAATGACGCCAGCCAGCGCCGGATTGGTGTCGTCGATGCCGGTGTCGATCACCGCGATGCGGACGTTTTCGCCGCTGGCCTGCTTGGAATCGAGCGCTATGTGCTCGAAGGCATAGTTGACGATGCTGGCGGCTGCCTGCTGCAGCGAATAAACATGGTTAGGCTCGCGCCGCTGGGTGCGGCCGTCGGCGGCCAGTTGCGCCAGCACGACGCCGACGGGCCGTCCGTCGGGAATCCCAAAACGCACCAGCGTGGTGCCAAGCAGCCGCGACTGGCGCTGCGAGCGCACCTGGAGGCCGAAGGAAGCGGCGATCTGCTGCACGGCCCCGGCATCGCCGTCGACCGTCACCAGCACCTCGTCCGGCACGAAATCGCCGACCACCGCGCGCGGCGGCTGAACGGCGACGAGATCGGTCGGAGAGACGATAGGGCCGCCAGGCGGAGGGCCGGCCTGATTACCGGCGGGAGGTGTCGCCGAAGCCGGCCGCGGCATCGGTGCCGGGGGCACCACCGGGTTGGGGAACAGGTCGACGATCAGGGCCGGCAAGAACACCGCGCCGGCCTGCGCTGTATCCGTCCCGCCCTTCGCGTCACCCTTGGCGCAGTCGGCTCCTGCCGCATTGGCCCCGTCGCGGCAGTCGATTTTCGTCCGGTCGGGCTTCGCGCTGGTCTGCGCCGACGCAGGCACGGCGGCGATTGTCATCGCCGCCGCAAGCATGGCCGCAAATCGAATGACCGCCTCAGCCGCCATCAACCGGCTTCCTTCCCTCGATCAAAGTCTCCGTGAAAGGCTGAGCGACAATAAGGCCGATTTGCCTTGTGTAATCGGCAGCGGTCGTCGCGGGAATGCCAAGCCGGAAGACGCCGTCGGCGGTCGGTCCGCCGATGATCTTCAGCCCGTTGCCGCCGAGAAAGCCGGAAATATCCGACATCTTCGCATCCGGCTTGAACTTGACCAGGGCGAACGGCATTTTCGCCAGATCGTCTTGCGCGCCGGCTATCTCGAAATCACTGCCCTTGCCGCCGGGCTCGACGAACGACTGCACCATGACCAGGGCCAGCAGAACCGCGGCCGCGGCCCAGGCGACGCCGACCGGCACCGCCATGAAGCGGCCCCAGGCCTGCGCCAGCCAGGACGATCCTGCGGGCGCTCGCGCCGGTCCGGCCTCGGCATCGAGCGCCCTGGCGAAGCGGCTTAGCGCATCGGCCGGCGGGCGGATCGCTTCATTGGCAGCCGCAGTGCCGGAGAATTCGGCTTCCGCCTCGCCAAGGGCGGCAAGTGCCGCCGGGTCGCTGGCCAGCCATTCCTCGACGGCTTCCAGGTCCGAGCCCTCCAGCGAGCCGTTCAGGTAGAACGGCAGCAGCATTTCCATTTCGTCGCGGCGCGACATTTTTTCAGCGGCGCTCATGGCCACCCCCTGTCGTAACCGGCGGCCTTGAGGGCCTCACCGAGTTTCTTGCGGGCGTAAAACATGCGGGTCTTGACGGTCGCGACTGGAATGTCGAGCACCTCGCCGATCTCGCTCACCGACTGTCCGTGATAATAGGCAAGATCGATCACAACGCGATGCTCTTCCGGCAAGGCGTCGACGAAGCGCCGCAAGGCGGCAGCCTTGTCTTCCTTCATGGTGACGACTTCCGGCGTGTCGGCACTGTCGGGCACCGCGGCGGCGGCCTCGTCGTCGATCCAGGCTTCCTTCTTCTTGCGCAGCAAGGACAGCGCCTTGAAACGGGCTATGCCGAGCAGCCATGTCGAGACTTCGGAGCGTCCCTCGAAACCTGGCGCTTGGCGCCATAGCTCGAGGAACACTTCATTGGCGATATCGTCGGCCATCATTTCCGATCCCGTCTGGCGCGCCACGAAGCGGTACACCCGCGCGTGGTGACGCATGAACAGGAGCCGCACGGCGGCACGGTCGCCCTTCGCGACCCGGTCGACAAGCGCGCGATCGGTCTCCGTCGATGCCGTCATGGCCGGTCGAGCCGCCTGGCTCCTGTCTGCTCTGTCGCTGATCGATCCAAAAAGGTTCATCCTCCGCCAAGGAATTTCGGAGGCTAGCCGAAGAGCGAGGCGGTTGCCAGAGCATCCCTTCTGCCCGTCATTTACCGGGGAGGTGAGACGTGGTCCGCGCAGCGGACGAAAAGCCAATTGCTTGGCTTTTGGAACGACGAATGCCGGCAGGCGGGAGGGGGGCGCCAACGTCGCGTCCACATCACCCCAAAAACGATTTCGCCTTCATCGTCGCCGGAACCGGCACGCCGAGACGGCTTAGGATTGTCGGCGCCAGCTGCAGCTGGTCGAGCAGCGTCTCGGCCTGCGGCCCCTTGCCGGCTCCGAAATAATACAGCGCGAAATCCTGCATCTCGTCGCCATGGCCACCATGATGGCCGCGGTCGGTCTGGCCGTGATCGGCGGTGACCATGACCTCGTAGCCGGCTTCGATCCAGCGCGGCAGGAAGGCGGCCAGCATGCCGTCCATCGCATAGACGGCATGGTCCATCTCGTGGCAGTCATGGCCGAAGCGGTGCCCCATCGAGTCCAGCGTGCAGGTGTGCAGGATGCCGTAGTCGATGCCGTGGCGTTTGGTCAGCATGGTCAGCGTCGCGAACAGGTCGATGTCGCTCGGCGTCATCTGGTTGCGGCCATTGTAGCCGGTCATGGTGTGGAAGCGGCCATGCGTGATCGGCCCGCCCGGCTCGTCGAATTCCATGTCCTCGACCAGGTCGAACGGGTAGGCGCGGAAGAATTCCGACCAGTAGGAATGCGTCACGGCGCCGGTCTTGCCGCCGGCCTTGCTGACTTCGGAGAAAATGTCGGGCTGCGCGACTCGGAACCGGTTCTCGTTGGACAGGATGCCGTGCACCTGCGGTGGAACCCCGGTATGGATCGAGGCATAGCAGCAGGCCGAGGTCGACGGCAGCACGGAACGCATCTTCCAGACCCGCGCCTCGCCCGATTGCACCCAGCCTTCGAGATTGCCCATCAACCGGCGCCAGTTCCTGTAGGGAACGCCATCGAGGATGATCAGCAACAGTTTTGTCGCGAGCGCCATGGGCGACTCCGGAAGGCTTTGTCGTTGAAGGGTGGTTTCGCGGCTTATGCCACGAATTCCCTAGTTCCCCGCACTGGCCATGCGCCGTCCCTTGATCGCCTTTTCCAACCAACCGATCTCCATCTCGGGAACCGAGGAAAGCAGCAGGTCGGTATAGGCGTCGAAAGGCGGGGCCAGCACCTTGCTCTTCGGGCCGTAGCGCACCACCTCGCCGCGGTACATCACCGCGATCGAATCGGCGATCGACTTCACCGTGGCCAGGTCATGAGTGATGAAGAGATAGGCGACGTTCTCCTCCTTCTGCAGCTCGAGCAGCAGTTCAAGGATGCCGTGTGCCACCAGCGGATCGAGTGCCGAGGTCACCTCGTCGCAGATGATCAGCTTGGGCTTGGCGGCAAGTGAGCGGGCGATGCAGACGCGCTGTTTCTGGCCGCCGGAAAGCTCGGCCGGATAACGGTCGGAGAAGCCTTTGCCCATCTCGATCTTGTCGAGCAGTTCGGCGACGCGTCTGTCGCGCTCGCGGCCGCGTATGCCGAAATAGAATTCGAGCGGCCGGCCGATGATGGTGCCGACGGTCTGACGCGGGTTCATCGCCACGTCGGCCATCTGATAGATCATCTGTAACTGCCGCAGGTCCTCCTTCGGCCGGTCGGCCAGCCGGTTCGCCAACGGCCGCCCGTCGAAGGTGACGGTCCCTTCTTCGGGCGGCAAGAGCCCGGTGATGGCGCGCGCCAGCGTCGACTTGCCGGAGCCGGATTCGCCGACGACGGCTAGCGTCTGGCCCGGATAGATGTCGACCGAGACGTTCTTCAGCACCTTAATGTGGCTGCGGCCATAGGCGGCGGTGACGTTCTTCACCGACAGGAACGGCGTCGTGCCGGGCTTCTGTTCGGCGTGTTCGATCTCATGCACCGACACCAGCGCGTTGGTGTACTCCTGGCGCGGCTCCTTGATAATCTGCCTCGTGCCGCCCCATTCGACCAGTCGGCCATGGCGCAGCACCATGATCTCGTCGGAGACCTGGGCGACGACGGCAAGGTCGTGGGTGATGTAGAGTGCCGCCACATGCGTGTCGCGAATGGCATCCTTGATCGCCGCCAGCACGTCGATCTGCGTCGTCACGTCGAGCGCCGTGGTCGGCTCGTCGAAGACGATCAGATCCGGCTCGGAGCAGAGCGCCATCGCCGTCATCACGCGCTGCAGCTGGCCGCCCGAGACCTGGTGGGGAAAGCGTTCGCCGATGGTTTCGGGGTTCGGCAAGCTGAGCTTCCTGAACAGCGCGACGGCGCGCTTTTCGGCCTCGGCGCGCGTCGCCGTGCCGTGCAGCAGCGTGGCTTCCACCACCTGGTCCATCAGCCTATGCGCCGGGTTGAAGGCGGCCGCCGCCGACTGCGCGACATAGCAGACCTCGCGGCCGCGCAGCTTGCGAAAACCGTCCTTGCCGCCCTTGAGGATGTCGCGGCCGTTCAGGATGACCTCGCCGCCGGTGATGCGCACACCACCGCGCCCATAGCCCATCGACGACAGGCCGATGGTCGACTTGCCGGCGCCGGATTCGCCGATCAGGCCAAGCACCTTGCCCTTTTCGAGCGTCAACGAGACATCGTGCACCAGCACGATGTTCTTGGGCGGTTCGCCGGGCGGGAAGACGGTCGCCTCGATGCGCAGATTGCGGATGTCGAGCAGCACGCCGGGTTTCGCTTTGCTCTCTGCCATCACCCGCGTCCTCCCTTCAGGCTTGTCGTCCGGTTGAGCACCCAGTCCGCAACCAGGTTGACCGAAATCGCCAGCATGGCGATCGCTGCCGCCGGGATCAGGGCTGCCCCGATGCCGAAGACGATGCCGTCCTTGTTTTCCTTGACCATGCCGCCCCAGTCTGCATCAGGCGGTTGCACGCCAAGGCCGAGGAAGGACAGCGTCGACAGGAACAGCACCGCATAGATGAAGCGCAGGCCGAGTTCCGAAACCAGCGGCGAGAGTGCGTTGGGCAGGATCTCGCGGAAGATGATCCAGGCGCTGCCTTCGCCGCGCAGCTTCGCCGCCTCGACATAGTCCATGACGTTGATGTCGACGGCGACCGCGCGCGACAGGCGATAGACGCGGGTCGAGTCGAGAACGCCCATGACCAGGATCAGTGTCACCAGGTTGGTCGGCAGCACGGATAGCACGACAAGGCCCATGATCAGCGTCGGGATCGACATCAAGAGATCGACAAGGCGCGACAGCAGCGTATCGAACCAGCCACCGAACACCGCCGCCGAGAAGCCAAGGATGGCGCCGAGCGAGAACGACAGCGCGGTGGCCAGCACTGCGATGAACAGCGTGATGCGGGCGCCGTAGATCATTCGCGACAGCAGGTCGCGGCCGAGATTGTCGGTGCCCAGCCAATGCGCCGCCGACATAGGCTCCCAGACATCGCCGACGATCTCGCCATTGTCATGCGGTGAGATCCAGGGCGCGAAGATAGCCGCCAGAACAAACAGTGCGGTCAGTATTATGCCGACCAGCGCGGGAATGGGGATGCGTTTGATATCGAGCATGCCCGCCCCCTATTTCGGATGTCGGAGACGCGGATTGGCGACGATCGCCGCTATGTCCGCAATGATGTTCAGGCTTATGTAGACGGCGGCGAAGATCAGGCCGACCGCCTGCACCACCGGAACGTCGCGTTTGGTGACGTGGTCGACGAGATACTGCCCCATGCCCGGATAAACGAAGATCACCTCGACAACGACGACGCCGACAATGAGGTAGGCGAGGTTGAGCATGACGACGTTGATGATCGGGGCGATGGCATTCGGGAAGGCGTGCTTGCGGATAACGTTGAACGCTGACAGGCCCTTCAGTTCCGCCGTTTCGACATAGGCCGACTGCATGACGTTGAGGATCGCCGCGCGCGTCATACGCATCATGTGGGCGAGCACGACCAGCGTCAACGCCGTCGCCGGCAGCGTGATCGCTTGCATCCGTTCCCCGAAGGGCATGCCGTCATAGACAGTCGAGATGCCGGGGAAGATCTGCCACTTCACCGCGAAGAAGTAGACGAGCACATAGCCGATGAAGAATTCAGGGAAGGAGGTCGAGGCGAGCGCCAATCCGGAGATCAGCTTGTCGACCCAGCCATTGCGGTAGCGGACCGCGATAAGGCCGAGGATGATCGCCAGCGGTACGGCGACAATCGCCGCCCAGAAGGCTAGGAACAGCGTGTTCCAAAGCCGGCCCTTGATAGATGTCGCGATGTCTTGGCCGCTCGACATGGCCGTACCCAGGTCGCCCGTCACCACTCCGCCGAGCCAGTGGAAATACCTGATATAGGCCGGCTCGTTCAGCCCGAGCTGCTCACGCAGATTGGCTAGCGACTCCGGCGTCGCCGACTGCCCGAGAATGGCTTGCGCGACATCGCCGGGCAGAATCTGTGTGCCGGCGAAGATCAGGACCGAAACGGCCAACAAGAGGAGAATGCCCAGCGCAACGCGCTGGGCAATCAGTTTCAGGATGGGTGAAGACATATCCGCAAAGCCGGGCTCAGGCCTGCAGCCAGCACTTCGCCAAAGCGTAACCGTTCATCAGTTCCTGATGCGGATCGTCGATCCAGCCATCGACCTTGGCTCCGGTCGCGTCGATGAACTGGTTGAACATCGGCAAGATCAGGCCGCCTTCGTCGCGCACCATGACAGCCATATCGTGGTACATCTGCTTGCGCTTGGCCTCATCGAGCTCGGCGCGAGCCGCGAGCACCAGCTTGTCGAAATCGGGGCGCAGGAAACGCGTGTCGTTCCAGTCGGCGGTCGACAGATAGGCGGTAGAATACATCTGGTCCTGCGTCGAGCGGCCGCCCCAATAGGAAGCGCAGAAGGGCTGCTTGTTCCAAACCTCGTTCCAATAGCCGTCACCGGGTTCGCGCTTGAGCTCGATCTTGATGCCGGCCTTGGCCGCGCTCTGCTGGAAGAGCTGGGAAGCGTCGACGGCGCCCGGGAAGGCGACGTCGGAGGTCCTCAGCAACACGGTGCCGTCATGGCCCGACTTCTTGTAATGGAACTTGGCCTTGTCGGGGTCGTACTTGCGCTGCTCGATCTCGGTGAACAGCGGATAGGATGAATTGATTGGGAAGTCGTTGCCCAGCGAGCCGTAGCCGCGCAGCACTTTGTTCAGCATCTCCTCGCGGTCTATCGCCAGCTTCAGCGCCATGCGCAGATCGTTGTTGTCGAACGGCGCCGTGTTGCAATGCATGATGAACACGTAGTGGCCGGGACCGGCGTGATTGCGGATGGTGACGCCCGGCAGACGCTTGATCAGGTCGACGATCTTCGGCTCGACGCGGTTGATCATGTTGACCTGGCCGCCCTGCAGGGCCGCGGTGCGCGCCGTCGCATCGTTGATAACGATGACTTCTATCTGGTCGGCATGGCCCATCTTGTCGCCTTGCCAATAGTTGGCAAAGCGCTCGCCGCCATGGCGCACGCCAGGCTCGTTGGTCTTGACCACGTATGGGCCGGCCGAAATACCGGCATCGGGCTTATCCTTGCCGCCGTTCGGCTGGACGATCAGGTGATAGTCGCTGAGCAGGTAGGGCAGGTCGGCGTTGGCCTCCTTCAGCGTCAGCACCACTTCCTTGCCGCTGGCCTTGATGGTCTCGATGCCCTTCATGTAGCCGAGCGCACCGGATTTCGACTTCTCGTCCGAATGGCGCTCCAGCGTGGCCGCGACGTCCTCGGCGGTCACCGTCTTGCCATTGTGGAACTCGACGCCGTCGCGGATCTTCAGCGTCCACACCTTGGCGTCGTCCGAGGAGCCGATCTCCTCGGCGATACGGTTCTCGAGCTTGCCTTCCGGCGACAGCTCGACGATCATTTCGCCCCAGCACTTGCCGAAGGCGAACGGCACCTGCGTCATCATCAGCGCCGGATCGAGGCTGTTGGTGGATTCGCCGCCGACCAAGCCTGCCTTCAGCGTGCCACCCTTGACCGGGCCCGCCGCGCGCGCCGCACTTGAAAGCAGCGAGTTGGCGAAGGGGGCGGTGACGCCAAGCGCTGCCGCCCGGCCGAGAAAATCACGACGGCTGAGTTTGCCCGACGCGACGCGCCGGCTAAGATATTCCAGTTCGTTCGACATTTTGAGTTCCTCACTCTGTTGGTTCGACTCTGCGGTCGTTTTTCTTGTTTCTTGTGAGGAGAATAATGACCGCAAGGGAAAGCAGTAAGCAAGACCGAATGCGACATGCCGTGGCGTAAATCGTGCGTCGCAATTGGATCAACGAAATCGGCGTTCAAACAAGCGCGCGCGGTATCTTCTCATCGAAATTGCGCTCGAAAACGAGCTTTTCGCCCTCATAGGCCTCGATTCTGGCGTTGACGATGAAGTTTTGCGCGTCCGATCGCATTTCGGCAGACGTTTCGGTGCGCACGGACCATTCATTTCGCGACAGGGTCTGCGTCCAATGCGTTTTCCCCGAGGCCGACAGCGGATCGTCGGGATGGATCGTCCAGGTCTCGCGGGCGATGCTGCCATTGGCAAGGCCGTGATCGAGATCGCGCACCTCGCCGAAATCATCAACGATGGAAAGGGTAACAATTCCGGTCTTCTCGTCGCGATCGACGTGGCGCTCGGAATTGGTGGCGCGGATCGTTTCTGTCTCCCAGGGAGAGGCGCCTTCCGGCTCGGCGAACGTCACTTCGTCGCCCGTCGCCAGCGGCCGCAACGGCAGGGACAGCGTCGCGGTCGACAGGGAGAGTTGGACAGGCTCCGGCGACGGCCAGATCATCGGCCAATAGGCGTTCGAAACGGCAACACGCAGGCGGTGGCCGGCGGGCACGCGGTAGGCGCATTGATCGAGCACGACGCGCGCCGACACCGTTTCACCCGGCACCAGCGCTTCCGGGAATTCGTGCGAATTGCGATGCGCCAGATTGAGTACGCCATAAGAGATCAGCTCGGAGGCACCGTCGGAATGCACGTCGCAAAGCCGCACCGCGATGTTGGCCTGCGGACGATCGGAGGATAGTCGCATCTCGACTTCGGGCGCTCCGACGATGTCGATTGCTTCACCGAGTTCGGGCTGGTCGAAGCACACCGACAGCGCATCATCGGCGCGCTGGTCGCCTGGCAGTTCCGGGCCGAAGGTGAACGGAAAATACTCGCCGCCAGCCAGGCCGCAGCTTTGCGGCGAGGCGACGATCGCGGGGTTGCCGCCCTCGGCGATAAGCTCGATCGATTGCGTCTCGATGTTGGCCGATGGCCATTGCTGTTCGGCAACCCAGCGGCCCGGCCGCTCGGGATGCCAGCGTGCCGGACGGACGCTGTCCATGACATAGGCGCGGTAGGCGGGGTCGGCCTCGATGCCTGTGTCGATATCCTTCAGCCAGCGGTCCCACCAGCGCAACGTCTCCTGCAGGAAGCCGATGGCGGGCTTGGGCCCGGCGTAATGCGGGTATTTGTGGATCCACGGCCCGATGATGCCCTTGACCGGCGCTTCGATGTTGCTGGCCAGATGCGAAACCGTGTTGCGGTAGCCGTCATGCCAGCCGCCGATCGACAGCACCGCGGCCTTGACGGTGGAAAAGTCCTCGCAGATCGAGCCGCGCTTCCAGTAGGCGTCGCGGTGCTGGTGTCTCAGCCACAGCGGCGCCAGGAAGGGCTGGTTCTCCAGCCGGGTCAGCCACAGATCCCGCCACCTGTTGTCGCCGGCCAGCAGCGGATCTGGCGGCCGTGATGAGTAGGAGAGCATGGTCGAAGCCCAGCCGAAATTCTCGATCAAAAGGCAGCCGCCCTTGTAATGGATGTCGTCGGCATAGCGATCGACGGTCGAGCACAGGCTGATCACCGCCTTCAGTGCCGGCGGCTGCTTGGCCGCGACCTGCAGGCAGTTGAAGCCGCCCCAGGAAATGCCCATCATGCCGACATTGCCGTTGCACCAGGGTTGGCTTGCAGCCCAGGCGATGACGTCGCAGGCATCCTGCAATTCCTGCTCGGAATACTCGTCGTCCATCAGCCCTTCGGAATCGCCATTGCCACGCATGTCGACGCGGATCGAGGCATAGCCGTGGCCGGCGAAATACGGATGCGTCAGCTGATCGCGGAAGATGGTGCCGTCGCGCTTGCGGTAGGGCAGATGCTCAAGGATCGCCGGCACCGGGTCATCATCGGCATCTTCCGGCATCCAGACCCGCGCCGACAGCCGGCAGCCATCCGGCATGACGATGGCCATGTCCGGAAATTCGACGACCTTGCGGGGAAAATCGGTGACGGTTTTCATGCGAGCTCTCCAGGATGTCAGTGACGCATGAAACGCGTACGTCACGAAGTCAAACGGGCGACGGCCTGTGTCGCCGACACGACGTTTGACGGGACCGTTCGACTGTCCATCTTGCGTTATCTCACTAATTTATGTATTACGTTTATTCGCTTAGGCTTGATGCATTGAGGACAATCTCGACTGAAGATCGTTTGGGATGAGCCAAAGCGCGTGACGAACCTCGAAAGCCGAGGTCTGGACTTTGCCGAACTCGATATCGAGTTTTTTGCGACTTCAACCGTCCTCCCGGCCAAGGCCGGCCGACTCAAGGCGATTGGCGAATTCGGAGAGATCATTCTCGCCGTGATCTTTAAGCCGCTTGGTTCCGAAGCGATTTCGGTAATCTCGATGCGTCGTGCCAGCCGAAAGGAAAGGTCAGTATATGAGCAATCCTAAATCGCATGTTCGACCGCTTACCAATGAGGAGGAAGCGGAAATTCAAAGACAAATTGCCGCTGATCCCGATGATGCGGAGGCGACCGACGAAGAGGTGGCGCAAGCCAAGCCTTTCGCGGAAGTGTTTCCAGAACTTTTCGAGAGTATAAGGCGTTCTCGTGGCCGGCCGACCGTGGAGAAGCCGAAGCAAGTTGTGTCCATTCGCCTGGATCAGGATGTCGTCAGAAAATTCAAGGCCACCGGCAAGGGTTGGCAAGCCAGGATAAATGAAGTGCTGAAGAAAGCGAAAGTTGGCTAGGCATCCGCGTCAATTCAGCGGAATGTCGTTCTCATCCTTGCTCGCCTGGTAGGCGCCGGACAACTCGTCATAACGGGCCGAGATATTGCCAATGCGCGCCTCCAGTCGCTGGCGCTCGACCTCGGGCAGCGATCGCACCAGTCGACGGATCGAAAAACTCTTCCAGTAGGCGTTCTCTGCATTGTAGCCGCCGGGATCGAGGGTGAAGACCTCTTTCAGGATCTTCAAATCATGCGGGATGGCGAAGCTGTCGCGCGAATCCTCGTGTGAAAAGAGGTAGTAGAAATTGTCGAAACCGGTCCAGGTAATCGCCGAAAGGCACAGCGAGCATGGCTCGTGCGTGGCGATGAAGATGGCGTCTTTCGTATCGACGCGCTCCGCCTTCGGCATTTCGTAGAAGCATTTCAGGCAGTGCACCTCGCCATGCCAGAGCGGGTTCTCGATCTCGTTGTTGGTCTCGGCCAGCACCAGCGAACGGTCATCTTTCCTCAGGATCGCCGCGCCGAACAGCTTGTTGCCATGGGCGACACCTTCGGCCGTCTTCGGCACGATGTCGTGCTCGATGACGTCGAGCAGGCGGTCGATCAGCGAAATATCGGTCATTACGGGGTCTCCTGCTGCACGTCGCCCAATAGTGCCCCCGGTTTTGGGGTAGCGACATGCACAAAAATCAAGGGAGATGGATCTCGTAGGCGTGCGAGAAATGGAATTCCTCGAGGTTGGGGCCGTCGCCACCCCGGTCGACGATCAGGAAATCCTGCGGCTCGCCGAGCGGCGTCAGCACGCCATGCCAGAGATTGCGCCGGTAATTGATCCCTTGTCCGGGGGCAGTGATAAAGGCATGAGGCTCTTCCGGTCCCTCATCTCCATCATGGCAGACAACGATCAGGAACGGGCGTGGCGACAACGGAATGAACGCCTGGCTGCCGAACGGGTGGCGCTCGACCATCGTCAGCTTCAGAGGCAATTCATAGGGCGTGCCGCGCACCATCGAGATCAGCACGCGGGCGTTCGGCCCGGTCGCCTCGGCGGTAGCGAGATCGTGGTAGCGCTCGGCCCTGCCGCCATTGATCGGGTAATGGTTGTCGCCGCCCATGTCGATGACGTCGCCAAAAGGGGCAAAGTTCTCGCGGGTCAGCGGCTGCGCGACGATACGGGTCACCGCGCGCGACCGCCAATATCAGCCCCGCCGAGCTTGGCATGGCGGTTGACGTCCTTGTAGAGCAGATAGCGGAATCTGCCCGGACCGCCGGCATAGCAGGCCTGCGGGCAGAAGGCGCGCAGCCACATATAGTCGCCGGCCTCGACCTCGACCCAATCCTGATTGAGGCGATAGACCGCCTTGCCTTCCAGCACATAGAGACCGTGCTCCATGACATGGGTCTCGGCGAAGGGAATGACCGCGCCGGGCTCCAGCATCACGATGGTCATGTGCATGTCGTGGCGCAGATCGGCCGGATCGACGAAACGTGTCGTCGCCCAGCGGCCTTCGGTGCCGGCCATCGGCGTTGGCGCGATCTCCTGCTCATTGGTGAAGAAGGCTTCGGGAGCATCGAGACCGTCGACCACCTCGTAGGCCTTGCGAATCCAATGGAAGCGGACATCGGCCTTGCTTTCGTTGCGAACCGTCCAGCCGCTGGCCGGCGGCAGGAAGGCAAATCCACCGGGCTGCAACACGTGCTTCTTGCCGGCAAGCAGAACCGTCAATTCGCCCTCGACCACGAACAGGGCACCTTCGGCGCCGGCATCGGGTTCCGGCCGGTCGCTGCCACCGCCGGGCGCGACCTCGACAATGTACTGCGAGAACGTCTCGGCAAAACCGGACAGCGGTCGCGACAAGATCCAGACGCGGGTCTTGTCCCAGAACGGCAGAGCGCTGGTGACGATGTCCTGCATCACGCCCCTGGGGATGACGGCATAGGCGTCGGTGAAGACGGCGCGGCCGGTCAGCAGTTCGCTCTGGCCGGGGTGGCCGCCATGCGGTGCGTAATAGGTTCGCTCGGGCATCCTGATCGTATCCATGGGTTCAAACCTATTGCGGAAGCATGTCCTTGAGGCGGAGCAGCGCGATGCGCTCGACCTGTTTGCAGGCAGTCTCGAATTCGACGCCGCGACTGTTGCCGATGCGCGTCTCGAATTCGGCGAGGATTTCCTCCTTGGTCTTGCCCTTCACCGCGATGATGAAGGGGAAGCCGAAGGTGGTGACGTAGGCGGCGTTCAATTTGGAGAACAGCTCGCGTTCCTTGTCGGTCAGCGCGTCTAGCCCAGCCGAGGCCTGTTCCCTGGTCGATTCCGCCGTCAGCCGTTTGGCCTTGGCCAGCTTGCCGGCAAGGTCGGGGTGGGCATTGAGCACCGAAAGCCGCTCGGTCTCGCTGGCGGCACGGAAGATGCGGCAGAGCGCATTGTGCAGGCCACCGGCGGTGTCATGCGCCGGGCCTAGTTCCAGTTCATGGGCTCGTTCTGCGATCCAGGGCGAATGCTCGAACACGCCACCGAAGGTATGGACGAAAGTCTCGAATTCCATCTTGGATGGCCTGAGTGCCGCCGGCTTGTAGGGATGGTTCTCCTGCCAGTGCCTGGCGATATCGATGCGTCGCGCCAGCCAGACCTTGTCATGCGATTTGACATAGTCGACGAAGCGCTTCAGAGCCGCGATGCGACCCGGACGGCCGACGAGGCGGCAATGCAGGCCGATGTTCATCATGCGCGGCCGGCCGGCCTTGCCCTCGGCGTAAAGCGTGTCGAAACTGTCCTTGAGATAGGCAAAGAACTGGTCGCCCGAATTGAATCCTTGCGGCGTCGCGAAGCGCATATCGTTGGCGTCGAGCGTATAGGGGATGATGAGCTGCGTGCCGCCTGCGTGCTCGAACCAGTAGGGCAATTCGTCGTCATAGGTGTCCGACACGTAGTCGAAGCCACCCTCTTCCGCCACAATCCGCACCGTGTTGACCGATGTGCGGCCCGTGTACCAGCCAGTCGGTCGCTGCCCGGTCACCTCATAGTGCAGGCGGATCGCTGCTTCGAGGTCGCGACGCTCATCTTCGGCGCTATGGTCGCGGTAGTCGATCCATTTCAGTCCGTGCGAGGCGATTTCCCAGCCGGCTTCCTGCATGGCCGTGACCTGGTCGGGCGAACGGGCGAGCGCGGTGGCGACCCCGTAGCAGGTGATCGGTACCTCAGCCTCCGTGAACAGTCGGAGCAGCCGCCAGAAGCCGGCGCGAGCGCCATATTCGTAGATTGATTCCATGTTCCAGTGACGCTGGCCCACCCAGGGCGCCGCGCCGACGATTTCCGACAGAAAGGCTTCCGACGCCTTGTCGCCATGCAGCACGCAGTTCTCGCCACCCTCTTCGTAGTTGACGACGAACTGCACGGCGACATGCGCACCATCAGGCCATTTCGGATCCGGCGGATTGGCTCCATAGCCGCGCATGTCTCTGGTGTATCGCATCGTCCCTCCTGCCGGGCATGGCCCGAAGTGTGGTGAGAATATCGAAAGGGTTGCCTGGGCATTCCCCCGAAAATTTTTGAAAGTGTTTTTGTCGCACTCCGCTCGACCGGGACTTATGCATCGCCTTTAATTGGCGCACAATTCACTGTTGATACTCGATCGTACCGGGCCAAATTCGCTCGTACCGAAAATGGGAGGCGGCCAATGGCAGAAACGTCGAAAGCCGATGGCGGGCGTCTGACGACCCATGTCCTCGACACGGCGACCGGCAAGCCGGCGGCGGGACTGTCGATCGCGCTCTACCATCTCCATGGCGACACACGGACACATTTGAAGACTGTCACCACCAATGTCGACGGCCGTTGCGATAAGGCGCTGCTCGCCGGCGCGGAGTTCCGCACCGGCGAATACGAACTGGTCTTCGCCGCGGGCGACTATTTGCGCCAGCAGGGGCTGAGTCTGCCGAAGCCCGCCTTTCTCGATGTGATCCCGATCCGCTTCGGCATGGCCGAGCCGGTGCACTACCATGTACCGCTGCTCGTCTCGCCCTATGGTTATTCGACCTACAGAGGGAGCTGAGGCATGGTCAATATCCGAAACGAAATACGCTTCATCCTCAATGGCAGGGATGTCGTGCTTTCGACGGTGGCGCCCGATGCGATCTTGCTCGACTGGCTGCGGCTCGACCGCTCGCTGCGCGGCACCAAGGAAGGCTGCGCCGAAGGCGATTGTGGGGCCTGCACTGTGCTGGTCGGTAAACTATCCGCTGGCGGATTGGTCTACGAAACCGTCAATGCCTGCATACGCTTCCTCGGCTCGCTGGACGGCACCCATGTCGTGACCGTCGAGCATTTGCGTGGGTCACCCGGGCAGTTGCACCCGGTGCAGCAGGCGATGGTCGATTTCCACGGTTCGCAATGCGGCTTCTGCACGCCGGGTTTCGTCATGTCGCTCTATGGCCTGTGGATGAGATCATCAGATCCGTCGAACGCGGCAATCGAAAAGGCGTTGCAGGGCAACCTCTGCCGTTGCACCGGCTACGAGGCGATCATGCGCGCGGCACATGCCATCTCCAGCTACGGCAAGGTGGCGAAGGACCCGCTGGCTGCCGAGCGCAAGGCGATCACCGCAAGGCTCGAGGCCATGCATGACGGTGCGAGGGTCGAGATCGGCGCCGGCAAGGCACGGCTTGTCGTGCCGGCCAATGTCGACGATTTCGCCGCTGTGCTGGACGAGGAGCCCGGCGCCACCATTGTTGCCGGCTCGACCGATGTCGGCCTGTGGGTGACCAAGCACATGCGAGAAATTTCGCCGGCCATTTTCATTGGCAATCTCGACGGGCTTTGCACAATCTCGGAAGATAATGGCGTCATTTCGATCGGCGCCGGCGTCACCTACACCGAAGCATTCTCGACGCTCGCCAGACGCATCCCGGCGCTGGGGCCGCTGTTCGATCGCATCGGTGGCGATCAGGTGCGCAACATGGGCACTATCGGCGGCAACATCGCCAACGGCTCGCCGATCGGCGACACACCACCGCCCTTGATCGCTCTCGGCGCGCGGCTGACGCTGCGCAAGGGCAACAAGCGGCGCACGATCCCGCTGGAAGCCTTCTTCATTTCCTATGGCAAGCAGGACCGGCAGCCGGGCGAGTTCGTCGAGGCCGTGCATGTGCCGGTTCCTGCCAAGGGCACAAAATTCGCCGTCCACAAGATCACCAAGCGCCGCGACGAGGACATCACGGCAGCCCTCGGCGCTTTCTTCCTGACGCTGGCCGGGGATGGCACGGTCGCGGATGTGCGCATCGCCTATGGCGGCATGGCGGCGACGCCGAAGCGTGCGTCTTCTGTGGAAAAAGCACTGCTTGGCAAGCCGTGGACCGAACAGACGGTGGAAGTGGCGATGGCCGGATATGCCGAGGATTTCACGCCGCTGACCGACATGCGGGCGAGCGCAGAATACCGGGCGCTGGCGGCGAAGAACCTGCTGTTGCGCTTCCTTGCAGAGACGAGCGGCACCAAGGCGCCGGTCCAGGTTTCGAGGCACGAGGCGGCATGATGAACAAGCACGCAGCGCCCAACCCTAGGGCTGAAAAGATCGCCGGTGGCGTCGCCACCGATCAGCGCCATGATTCCGCGCACAAGCATGTCAGCGGCACCGCCGTCTACATTGACGACATGCCGGAACCAGCCGGCACGCTGCATGGCTGCCTCGGGCTTTCGGCCGCAACACATGCCACCATCACCAGCATGGATCTCTCGGCGGTGCGTACGGCGCCCGGCGTTGTCGACGTGCTGACGGCCAAGGATGTGCCGGGCGAAAACGACATTTCGCCGACCGGCCGCCACGACGAGCCGGTGCTGGCCGATGGCAAGGTGCAATTCTACGGCCAACCGATCTTCTGCGTCATCGCCGAAACGCGCGAGCAGGCGCGCCGCGCCACCAGGTTGGCCAAGGTCGAATACAAGGAGCTGCCTTTCGTCACCGACATCGGCGCGCTCGATCCGAAGAAGGACAAGCTCGTCACGCCGCCGCTGACCCTGAAGCGCGGCGATGCCGCTAAAGCGATCGAAAAGGCGCCGCGCCGGCTCAAAGGGCAGATGCGCATCGGCGGCCAGGAGCATTTCTATCTCGAAGGCCACATTGCGATGGCCATTCCCGGCGAGGACCAGGACGTCACCATCTATTCTTCGACCCAGCATCCGAGCGAAATCCAGCACATGGTCAGCCACGCGCTCGGTGTGCCGAGCAACGCCGTCACGGTGGAAATCCGCCGCATGGGCGGCGGCTTCGGCGGCAAGGAGACGCAAGGCAACCAGTTTGCGGCATTGGCCGCGATAGCCGCGAAGAAGCACCATCGCGCCGTGAAGATCCGGCCCGACCGCGACGACGACATGATCGCCACCGGCAAGCGTCACGATTTCCTGGTCGACTATGAGGTCGGCTTCGACAATGAGGGCAACATCCTCGGTGTCGATTTCATGTTCGCGGCGCGCTGCGGCTTTTCGTCGGACCTTTCCGGCCCGGTGACCGATCGCGCGCTGTTCCACTGCGACAACACCTATTTCTGGCCGGCGGTGCATGCGCAGTCGGCGCCGCTCTACACCAACACCGTGTCGAACACTGCCTTCCGTGGTTTCGGCGGCCCGCAAGGCATGGTTGGCGCCGAGCGCGTCATCGACGAGGTGGCCTTTGCCGTCGGCAAGGACCCGCTCGAAATCCGCAAGAAGAATTTCTACGGCACATCAGACCGCAACGTCACACCCTACCACCAGACGGTTGAGGACAACATCATCCAGCGCATCGTCGCCGAACTGGAGGAGAGCGCCAGCTATGCGCGGCGGCGGCGCGAAATATCGGCCTTCAACGCCAATAGCCGCTTTATCAAACGCGGCCTGGCGTTGACGCCGGTCAAGTTCGGCATTTCCTTCACTGCCACCCACTACAATCAGGCTGGCGCGCTGGTGCATGTCTACACCGACGGTTCGGTGCATCTGAACCATGGCGGCACCGAGATGGGGCAGGGCCTCTACGTCAAAGTGGCGCAAGTGGTGGCTGAAGAGTTCCAGATCGACCTCGACCAGGTAAAGATCACCGCGACGACGACCGGCAAGGTGCCGAACACCTCGGCCACGGCGGCGTCGTCCGGTTCCGACCTCAACGGCATGGCGGCGCGGAATGGCGCTCGCCAGATCAAGGACAGGCTGACCGATTTCGCCGCCGAGAAATATCAGGTGCCGCGCGACCAGGTGCTGTTCCTGCCCAACCGGGTGCGCGTCGGCAACCAGGAGATCGCCTTCGCCGACCTCGTCAAGCAGGCCTACATGGCCCGCATCCAGCTTTCGGCGGCGGGATTCTACAAGACGCCGAAAATCCACTGGAACCGCGACAAAGGCGAAGGCCGCCCCTTTTACTACTTCGCTTACGGCGCATCGTGCTCGGAAGTCTCGGTCGACACGCTCACCGGCGAATACATGGTCGAGCGCACCGATATCCTGCACGAGACCGGCCGTTCGTTGAACCGCGCCATCGATCTTGGCCAGATCGAGGGCGGTTTCATCCAGGGCATGGGCTGGCTGACGACCGAGGAACTGTGGTGGGACGACAGAGGCCGGCTGCGCACCCATGCGCCGTCGACCTACAAGATTCCGCTCGCCTCCGATCGGCCGAAGATTTTCAACGTCACCCTGGCCGACTGGCCGGAAGCGGGTGAGCCGACCATCCACCGCTCCAAGGCGGTCGGCGAGCCGCCGTTCCCGCTCGGCATGTCGGTGCTGCACGCCCTGTCGGATGCGGTGGCGAGCGTCGCCGACAACAGGATCTGTCCGCGCCTCGACGCGCCGGCGACCCCGGAGCGGGTTCTGATGGCGATCGAGCGGCTGAAGACCGAGGCGAAGGCCTGATTCTGGCGCCAGGGTCGGCAATGCGTGCAATTCAGGCCGAAAGACCCTATGTTTCCCGCACGGGAACACGAATGATGAATTCGAAAGTGCAAAGCCTCAAAGACTTCCTTGCTGGTCAAGGCCGCATCGCTTTGGTCGAGGTCGCCGGCACGAAAGGGTCGACGCCACGCGAGAAGGGCGCGCTCATGCTCGTCTCGCAATCGGCAATCCTGGGCACGATCGGCGGCGGTCAGCTCGAATACATGGCCATCGACAAAGCCAGGCAGATGCTTTTCTCCCCCCTCGACGGCGGTGAGAAGTGTTCGGCCGAAGGCCGAGAAAAAGCCAATGATTTGGCCTTTTCAGTGACGAACGCCCGGAGCCATGGCGAAGGGCCAGCCGCGAAGCGGCCAGAGGGGGTCGGCAGAGGCAGCGCGCGACCTAAAACGTCGAGCACTGCCGCGGCGACCCCACCCGACGGCTTCGCCGCCACCCTCCCCTCAAGGAGGAGGGATATTCGCGCCACCCTCGACGTTCCGCTAGGCCCTGAAATCGGCCAATGCTGCGGTGGGCGCGTCGAAGTGCTGATCCGGCTGGTCGATGCGGCGCTCGCCGCCGAGCTGGTTGCGGCTGCGGAGGCAGAAGAAGCGCATCTGCCGCATGTCTATATCTTCGGCGGCGGCCATGTCGGCCAGGCGCTGGCGTCGACGATCGCACTTCTTCCCGTGCATGGCGTCGTCATCGAGACGCGGGCCGAGGCGCTGGAAGGCATGCCCGAAACCGTCGAGACCCGGCTGACGCCGATACCGGAAGCTATGGTGCGCGATGCTCCTGCGGGGGCCGCCTTCGCCATCCTCACCCACGACCATGCACTGGATTTCCTGATCGTGGCTGAAGCGCTGAAACGCGGCGACGCCGCCTATGTCGGCATGATCGGGTCGAAGACCAAGAAAGCGACGTTCAAGAACTGGTTCCTGAAATCGGCGGATGGCAGCGAGGCGGAATTTGCCCGCCTCATTTCGCCGATCGGCGGCGACGCCGTCAAGGACAAGCGGCCGCAAGTCATCGCGGCGCTTGCGGCGGCCGAGATCATGACGGCGCTGGTCATGCACGCCTCATCATCCAATGTCAGCTATCAGGTTTCGCACGACAAGGTGATTGCCGGCTAAGCTTGCGCCTCCACGCATTTCATGCAGGTCGCTTCAGCCCCAGATGGTCGCGCAGTGTGCGACCCTCATAGTCGGTGCGGAACAGGCCGCGCCGCTGCAGTTCCGGCACGACCAGCGTCGCAAAGGCATCGAGCTCTCCGGGGAAATACGAGGGCATGACGTTGAAGCCATCGGCCGCACCGCCCTCGAACCGTGCCTGCAACTCGTCGGCGATTTGGGCGGCTGTGCCGACGATGCGCCAATGGCCGCGGGCGCCGGCGAAATGGCGGGCAAGCTGGCGGATGGAAAGGTTGTCGCGGCGAGACTGCTCGATCACCAGTGCTTGCCGGCTCTTCATCCCCTCGCTCTCGGGCAGCTGCGGTAGCGGCCCGTCGATCGGATAGCGCCACAGATCGGAGATGCTGAGATAGCTGGAGAGCAGCGCCACGCCGACATCGTCGGGGATCAGCTCCTGCAATTCTGCGTATTTCTCCTGGGCCTCTGCATCGGTCTCCGCCACCACTGGCGCTACGGCGGGCATGATCTTGATGTCGCCCGGCTCACGCTCATAGGCCGCCATGCGCCCCTTGAGATCGTCATAAAAGGCCTTCGCTTCCTCGAAGGTCTGCGCGGCGGTGAACACCACGTCTGCGGTGCGGGCGGCGAGGTCGCGGCCGACATCAGAGGCGCCGGCCTGGACCATGACAGGCGCGCCTTGCGGCGAACGCGGCAGGTCGAGCGGATCCCGCACCGAGAAGCTTTGGCCGGCATGACTGGAAGCTTCATCGAGCTTGCCATGCCAAAGCCCGGCGACCACTTCGGCGAACTCACGCGCCCGTTCGTAGCGGTCGGCATGGGGCTTGAGGCCCGTCGAACCGAAATTGGCTGCTTCGATGGGACTGGCCGAGGTGACCAGGTTCCAGCCGGCCCGGCCGCCACTTAGATGGTCGAGCGACAGAAAGGCCCTCGCCAGCCCGTATGGCTCGTTGTAGCTGGTCGACGCGGTCGAGACGAGGCCGATGCGGCTGGTCTGGGCGGCTAGCGCCGACAGCAGGCTGATCGGCTCGAAACCGATCGAGCGCGACGTTTGGCTGGCGATGTCGATATTTGCTTCGCGCAGGCCGGCAGCGTCCTCGCAGAACACCATGTCGAGTTTCGCCGCCTCCGCCGTACGTGCCAGCTGGATGTAATGGTCGATGTCGATTCCGGCGGTCACGTGCGCCTTGGGGTGGCGCCAGGCGGCGATGTGGTGCCCTGTCGCCCACAGGAAGGCGCCTAGCTTCATTTGGCGAGCGGTCATTGGTCACCTCCGCCGGCAAGCCCCAGATGCGAGCGCAAGGTTGCGCCGCGATAGCTCTGTCGAAAAAGGCCGCGCCGTCGCAAAGCCGGCAAGACCAGATCGAAGAAATCGTCGAGCGCGGAAAGCTGTGCCGGCATCTGGATGTTGAACCCGTCGCAGCTTGTTGCGCGGAATTCTTCTTCCAATCTGTCGATGACGGCAGCCGGCTTACTATCGGCGATAGACGCGACGTTCCTCAGCGCCTTCACGGCATCCGGGTCGCGTCCGCAGGCGGCAACACGGCACCTCAGTTCGTCATAGTGTGCTTTCGCACTCTCGATCGGTCCGTCGCCCAGCAGGATCACATCGGCGGCGCGAGCGACAATATCCAGATCGGGCTCCGACAGATCCGACAAGACAAGCACCGGCGTGTCCTGCGGCGACCGCGCGACGTTCAGCGGTCCGCGCACGGAGAAGAACTCGCCCTGGTGGTCGAGAAAGTGCATCTTTTCGGGGTCGTGAAAGCGGCCTCCGCTTTGGTCGAACAGCAGTGCGTCCGCATCCCAGCCCTGCCACAGGCCCTGAACGATGCCGATATATTCCTGCGTGCGACGGCGAAGATCGTCGCCGGAAAAGCCTTCGGGCCGGCTGAAATTGGCGGCCTCGCGTGGCGCTTGCGTCATGGTCGCGTTCCAGCCGGCTCGGCCATGGCTGATGATGTCGAGCGAGGCAAAACGGCGCGCCAGATTGTAGGGCTGGTGGGCAATTGTCGAGGCTGCGGCAACGAGGCCGATCCTGCTCGTCACTGTCGCCAGTGCGGCGATGAGCGTCGTCGCTTCGAAGGGACTGCTGGACGGCTCGCCGCTCGCCAATGAGTCGGAGATAACGACCATGTCGATACTGCCGCCTCGGCCTTTCGCACGAAGCCGGCTATCTCACTGAATGTCGGGCCGGTCTGCCCTGCGGTGGAAGCGATGTTGAGCGAAACGGCGAGATGCATTCTGCTGTCCATTTGGCTATCAGCGATAGCGTGCAGCCATCCGGCTACCAACCTAGGCTGGCTTTCGCCCAGGGCAACTGCCCCGGATGGGCCACGAGGACATTACTTGCCGGCCAGCAGATCGTTGATCAGCCGCTGGCAGCGCTCGGCCATGAAGTCGAGCAGGAGCCGCACTTTTGGATCCTGCAGCTTCTTGTGCGGATAAACGGCGGCGAACTGCACCGGCGTCGGCGGCGTGTTGCTCAGGATCACTTTCAGGCGCTGGTCGCGGATAAACGGCTCGACCTCGAAGCGCGGCTTGTTGATAATGCCACGCCCCGACAGCGCCCAGCTGGTCAACACGTCGCCATCGTCGGTGTCGTAGGGGCCGTGCACTTCGAATTTCTGCGGGCCTGCGGGTGTCTGCAGCGTCCACACATATTCGCGCGCGCCGGAGTAGCGCAGCATCAGGCAGTCGTGTTTCTTGCCGATCAGCTCCTGTGGCTCCAACGGTTCGCCGCGCGCCTCTAGGTATTTCGGCGCCGCCACCAGCACGCGCTCGCATTCCATGATGCCACGCATTCTGAGGCTGGAATCCTCGATGATGCCGAGCCGGAAGGCGACGTCGATGCCCTCCTTCATGATGTCGACATTGTGGTCCGAAAGCCTGAGCCGCACCTCGATATCAGGGTATTTGTCGTGGAAATCGGGTATGCCCGAAGCCACCAGCCGGCGGCCGAGACCCAAAGGTGCCGTGACACGGATGGTACCGCGGGGCTGGCCGGAAAGGGCCGAGACAGCCGCTTCGGCCTCGGTGATCGCCTCCAGCACCTGCTTGGCACCTGAATAAAAAACCGTGCCGTGTTCGGTCGGCATCAATTGCCGCGTGGTGCGGTTGAAAAGCCGCACGCCAAGATGTTTCTCCAACTCCTTGATGCGGTTGGAGGCCACCGCCGGCGAAATGCGCATGTCGCGCCCGGCGGCCGACAGATTGCCGAGTTCGACGACGCGGACGAAGACGGCGATGTTGTCGAGATAGGCCATGCGGAGCACTTTCGCCGGTTTGCAGCGATAAGCCTAGTATTTTCCATTTTTTTTTGAAAGTCATCGTGCACCTCGCCCCTTTCCGTTTGCGCTCCAGCCCGTAAAGTCACCCAATCGGCAGGGACGACTTCAATGATGGATTTCGCGATTTTCTGGGACTGGCTGAGCTTCGCCGTGCGCTGGCTGCATGTCATCACCGGCATCGCCTGGATCGGCTCGTCGTTCTACTTCGTCGCGCTCGATCTCGGCCTGCGCCAGCGGCCGGGCATGCCTGCCGGTGCCTTCGGCGAGGAATGGCAGGTGCATGGCGGCGGCTTCTACCACATCCAGAAATACCTTGTGGCGCCGGCCGAGATGCCCGAGCACCTGACCTGGTTCAAATGGGAATCCTACGCCACCTGGCTGTCCGGTTTCGCCATGCTGTGCGTCGTCTATTATGCCGGAGCTGATCTGTTCCTGATCGATCCCAACGTGCTGCCGATGTCAGTGCCGGTCGGTATCCTGCTGTCGCTGGCAACCATCGGCGTCGGCTGGGTGGTCTATGATCTCCTGTGCCGCTCGCCGCTTGGCAAGAGCGACACCGGCCTGATGCTGGTGCTCTACTGCGTGCTGGTGTTCATCGCCTGGGGGCTGACGCATTTGTTCACCGGCCGCGCCGCCTTCCTGCATCTGGGCGCCATCACCGCGACGATCATGTCGGCCAATGTCTTCATGGTCATCATCCCCAACCAGAAGATCGTCGTCGCCGACCTCATCGCAGGCCGCAAGCCCGACCCTAAATACGGCAAGATCGCCAAGCAGCGTTCGCTCCACAACAATTATCTGACGCTGCCGGTGCTGTTCCTGATGCTGTCGAACCACTATCCCCTGGCGTTCGGCACTGAGTTCAACTGGGTCATCGCCTCGCTGGTGTTCATCATCGGCGTGCTGATCCGGCACTATTTCAACAGCGTCCATGCCCGCAAGGGCAACCCGACCTGGACCTGGATGGCAGCACTTGTCCTGTTCATCATCATCATCTGGCTGTCGACCGTGCCGAAGGTGCTGACCGGCGAACCCAGGCAATCGGCCGCCGCGCAGGTCTATGTCGCTTCGGTGCATTTCCCGGCCGTGCGCGACACCGTGCTCGGCCGCTGCTCGATGTGCCATGCGGCGGAGCCGGCCTACGAGGGCATCTATCATGCGCCGAAGGGCGTGATGCTGGATAACGATGCGGATATCGCCAACCACGCCCGTGAGATCTATCTTCAGGCCGGCCGCAGCCACGCCATGCCGCCCGCCAACGTTAGCCAGATCACCGACAAGGAACGCGCGCTGCTGGTGGCCTGGTTCGAAGGCGCAGGGAAATAGCATGATTTCGACACTTCTGCGTGGCCGCACGCTGTCCTTCGAGCGCTGGCCGCAAACCATCGACGACCACTCCGCCTGGCGCTACGAGGAGGATGGCGGTCTGCTGATCCGCGACGGCAGGATCGTTGCCACCGGTGCCTATGCCGAAGTTGAAAAGCAGGCTGGCGAAGCGGTGAAAAAAATAGATCATCGGCCGCATCTGCTGCTGCCGGGCTTCATCGACGCGCATGCGCATTTTCCGCAGATGCAGATCATCGCTTCCTATGGCGCAGAACTGCTCGACTGGCTGAACACCTACACTTTTCCGGAAGAAACGAAGTTCTCCAACGCCCAGCACGGCCGGCGCATAGCGCGGCTATTCCTCGACGAGGTGGTGCGCCACGGCACCACGACGGTCGCCGCCTACTGCTCGGTGCATAAGGCTTCTGCCGAAGCCTTCTTTGCAGAGTCGCATGACCGCAACATGCTCAACATAGCCGGCAAGGTTATGATGGACCGCAATGCGCCAGACGGCGTGCTCGACACTCCGCAATCCGGCTACGACGACACAAAGGCGCTGATCGCCGAGTGGCACGGCAAGGGACGGCAGCTTTATGCCATCACGCCGCGCTTCGCCATCACCTCGTCGCCGGAGCAGATGGAGATGGCCGGCGCGCTGTGCCGGGAATACCCCGACCTGCACATGCAGACGCATCTGTCGGAAAATCATGCCGAGATCGCCTTCACGAAAGAACTCTATCCGTGGTCGCGCGACTACACCGACGTCTACGAGCACTATGGGCTGTTGGGGAAAAAAAGCCTGTTCGGCCATTGCATCCATTTGTCGGAGCGCGAGGCGGACGCGCTTTCGGCCTCGGGTTCGGTGGCGGTGTTCTGTCCGACCTCGAACCTGTTCCTTGGTTCCGGCCTGTTCGACTATCAGCGCTTTCGCCGCCGCGACAGGCCGATCCGTATCGCCGCCGCCACCGATGTCGGCGGGGGCACCAACTATTCCATGCTGCGCACCATGGACGAGGGCTACAAGGTGATCGCACTGAACGGCGAGAAGCTGAACCCGTTCCAGTCCTTCTGGCAGCTGACGCGCGGCAATGCCGAGGCGCTGTCGGTGGCGGAAAGGATCGGCACGCTGGACGCAGGCACCGACGCCGACATCGTCGTGCTGGATGCCAGGGCGACACCGGCAATGCGGCTCAGGATGGAAACGGTCGAGACGTTGGCGCAGGAATTGTTCCTGCTGCAGACGCTAGGCGACGACCGCGCTGTCCGCGAGGTTTATGTCGCTGGGCGGCCCGCCAAGAGCGACATGATCGCGGGGTAAGACCCCCTCACCCGGATTGCCAACCGAATTGCAAAGGGCAATTCGGGGCAATCCGACCTCTCCCCGAGGGGAGAGGAGGAAGCCGAGGCCCGTGCTCGTCTCTTCTCCCCTCGGGGAGAAGGTGGCCGCGAAGCGGCCGGATGAGGGGGCTGCCGCGACGCGCGCTTGACCGGGCGGAGCTTGTCGTACAAACGACGTGTGACGATTTTCGGAGAGAGAAAATGGCCGTTGCTGACGACATCGCTCTGATCAAGAGACAGGAAGAGACCCTTGTCTTCTCCGTCTTCGACGAGGCCGTTGCGTTCAAGATCGGCTCGGCCATCCGCAAACGGGCTTTGGCCGAGAACCTGCCTGTTATCGTCGAGATAAGGACCTTCGATCGGCCGCTGTTCTATGCCGCGATGCCCGGCTCGAACGCGTCCAATCCCGATTGGGCGCGTCGCAAGATCAATGTCGTCAGGCGATTCCTGAAAAGCACCTACCGCATGGTGCTGGAACAGCAGCGCCCCGACCGCACCTTCAAGATCGGTGAGGGCCTCGACATTTCGGACTATGTGCTGGCCGGCGGTGGTTTTCCGGTGACCGTCAAGGGCGCCGGCGTCATCGGTGTGATCGCCGTCTCCGGACTGCCTGAGCGCCAGGATCACGGCGTCGTGGTCGATGCGCTGTGCGATCATTTGGGCGTCGACAAGCGCGGGCTGGCATTGCCTCGGGAAGCCGAATGACCGTGCTCGACCCCAAATCGTTCCTTATCTCGATCTTCAACGCGGCCGTCGCCGCCGCCGATCCGGAACGAACCATCCGGGATCATTTGCCGGCCAGGCCTAAGGGCCGCACCATCGTCATTGGCGCGGGAAAAGGCTCGGCCCAGATGGCGGCGGCGTTCGAGAAAATGTGGGACGGTCCGATCGAAGGGCTGGTCGTCACCCGCTACGGCTACGGCGCGAAATGCGAGCGTATCGAGATCATCGAGGCCGCGCATCCGGTGCCGGATGCAGCCGGGCTTGAAGCCTCGCGCCGCCTGCTCGCCAAGGTCCAGGGGTTGACGGTGGACGACCTGGTCGTGGCGCTGATTTCGGGCGGCGGCTCGGCGCTCCTGCCGTCGCCGGCCGCCACCCTGACGCTGGCCGACGAGATCGCCGTCAACGAGGCGCTGCTCGCCTCCGGCGCGCCAATCGCAGCGATGAACACCATCCGCAAGCACCTTTCGGCCATCAAGGGTGGCAGGCTGGCCGCCGCGGCGTATCCGGCCAAGGTGGTGTCGCTGGTCGTTTCCGATATTCCCGGCGACGACCCGGCGCTGGTCGCCTCCGGCCCGACGGTTCCGGATAAAGGCAGCCGCGCAGACGCTCTGGCATCGATATCAGCCTATGGCATGAAACTGCCGGCCTCGGTGATGGCGCATATCAATTCGCCGGCCGCCGATGCGCCAAGTCCTGAGGATGAACGTTTTTCGCGCAACGAGGTACATCTGATCGCCTCTGCCGGCGTATCGCTCGAGGCAGCGGCCGCGGAAGCGAAACGGCAAGGCGTCGAGGCCGTCATCCTCTCCGACTCGATCGAAGGCGAAGCGCGCGAGGTCGGCGGCGTCCACGCAGCGATCGCCCGCGAAGTGGCGACCCGCAACCGCCCATTTCCAAAGCCAGTGCTGATCCTGTCGGGTGGCGAAACAACGGTGACACTTCGTGCCAAGGGCAAGGGCGGCCGCAATTCGGAATTCCTGCTCGCGTTCGCCATCGGCATCAGCGGCGTCGAAGGCATTCATGCACTGGCCGCCGACACCGACGGTGTCGACGGTTCGGAAGACAATGCCGGCGCCTTTGCCGACGGTTCGACGGTGTCGCGCATGCGGGCAGCCGGGGTCGATGCCAAGGCTATGCTGGCCGGCAACAATGCCTGGACGGCCTTCAACGCGGTTGGCGATCTTTTCGTGCCGGGCCCGACCGGTACGAATGTCAACGATCTCAGGGCAATCCTCGTCGGATAATCCCAGCACCAGGTGATCTCAGGCGGCCATCAGCCGCTTCACCTTTCTCATATCGTCCAGGAACCGGCCTCGTTCGGCTTGCTTGTCCGCAGGCTCACGAATGCGCAGGATGAGGGAGGGATGAATAGTGACAAAGACGCGCAAACCGTCCTCGCGTTCGACCACCTGGCCGCGCATCTTCATCACCGGAATCGGCTTGCCCAGCAGCGACGTCGCCGCTGTCGCGCCGAGTGCCACGGCGATGTTTGGCTTGATCAGCTCGAACTCCTGGTCGAGCCACCAGCGGCAGGCCTGAATCTCGCCGGCATTCGGCTTGGAATGGATGCGCCGCTTGCCGCGCGGTTCGAATTTGAAGTGCTTGACCGCGTTGGTGACGTAAACTTTCTGACGGTCAACCCCGGCGTCATCAAGGATGGCGTCGAACACCCTGCCTGCAGGCCCGACGAAAGGCTTTCCGGCGAGATCCTCCTGATCACCAGGCTGTTCGCCGACGAAGATCACCTTGGCATCGTCCGGGCCTTCGCCGAACACGGTCTGCGTCGCATGACGCCAAAGCGGGCAGCGACGGCAGCCCTCTGCGGCCTCGCGCAGGTTCGTGATCGAGCTGGCTTTGGCTTCGTCCGCTATTGGCTCCGCACGTGCAATAGAAACACGCCGGGCAGGGATCTTCGCTTCATGCGGAAGGCCCGTGGTCGCCATCGTCCTGCCTCGTCTATTTCGATATTAAAATGAACGAGATCGGCGATGGTTCCTTTCCTTACACCTCGTGCAGATAGAGATGGTAATCCAGTTCGCTGACCGTGCGCGCCACGCGCAGATATTCCGACTGCTTGATCGCCACGAAGGTCCGGTGCAGGTCCTCGCCGAGCGCGCCCTTCAGGAAGCTGGATGCCCTGGCCGCTTCGATTGCGGCGCGCCAATCGACCGGCATGGTCGTGCGCGTGACTGCCGCCTCATAGCCGTTGCCAGTGGTTTCGGGGCCGGGGTCGAGACCTTCGTCGAGCCCCTTGACTATAGCTGCCAGCACGGTCGCGGCTATCAAATAGGGGTTGGCGTCGACGCCGGACGGCCTGTGCTCGATGCGCCGGTTCTTGGCGTCGCCCGCCGGCACGCGCAGCGCCACCGAGCGGTTGTTCACACCCCATGTCGGCGCCACCGGTGCATAGGATTGCGAGACGAAACGCCGCCAGGAATTGGCGTGCGGCGCAAACACCAGCATCGATTCCGCCATCGTCTGGATCAAGCCACCGAGCCCCTGTAGCAGCGGCAGCGACCAGCTCTCGCCGCCGGCTTCGGCAAAGACGTTTCGGCCCCCTCTGTCCTGCAGCGAGACATGAAAATGCATGCCCGAGCCGGCATATTTCTCGATCGGCTTGGCCATGAAACAGGCGGTGACGCCGTGGCGGCGCGCCTGCGCGCGGACCAGCCGCTTCAGCATGACGAGGTCGTCGGCTGCTCGCATCACGTCCTTGCGGTAGTTCAGCGTCAGTTCGTATTGGCCCGGCGCATATTCGGAAATCACCGTCTCGGCCGGGATGCCTTGCGCCCTGGCGGCGGCATAGATGTCGGAAAACAGCGGCTCCATGCCATGCAGGTGATCGACGGAATAGACCTCGGTCTTGCCCGAGACACGACCGTCGAGCACGGCGCGCGCCGGCTGCACCTTGCCGTCGGCATCGCGCTCATTGGCAAGAAGAAAAAATTCGAGTTCGAAGGCACCGGCCGGATAAAGACCCTTGGCTGCCAATATGTCGACCTGCCGTGCCAGCGCGAGGCGCGGATCCGATGACATCGGCTGGCCGTCGAGCTGGTACATGGCCATCAGCAACTGGCCGCGTGGCGGATTCGTGCCGTAGAGCGGCACCAGCGTGCCGGGAATCGGCCATGCCCTGAGATCGCCGTCGCCTGTCGTCCAGATCAGCCCGGTCTCGTGCACATCCTCGCCGGTGATGTCGAGGCCGAGGATCGAGATCGGCATATGGCGGCCGCCCTCGAAGATGCTTTTCAGCTCATGCCGGCGCACGATCTTGCCGCGGCCGACGCCATTGGCATCGGTCAGCACGATATCGAAGGCTTCGATCTCGGGATGGGCATCGAGAAAGGCTTGCGCCTCGGTGGGCGTCGAGCCCGAAGGTGAGGTCATCATGGCATTGGGGTGGTCCATCGCCGCTTGTCTCATGCCGCAAGCTTTGCCGCAACCGTGCCGAAGGCGGCGATCAGCCGGCTGACCTGGGCCCCTGACGTCGCCGGCGAGATCAGCATCATGTTGTGGAAGGGTGCGATCAGCACGCCGCGATTGACCAGCGCGACATGGATTGCTGCCTCCAGTTCCGGCGCATGCGCTGTCTCCGCCTCGGCGCCATTCCTCAAGGGGCCGGGCGCGCAGATGAACTCGACGCGCGCGCCGACGCGGGAAACATGCCAGGGCAGGCGGTAGCGGTCGATCACGCCGGTCAGCCCGGCATCCAGCCGCCGCGCCAGATGATCCATCCGGTCGTAATTTTCCTGCGTCATCACCTCTTCGAGCGTGGCGCGCATCGCCGCGAATTGCAGCGGGTTGGCCGAGAGCGTCGTGCCCATGCCGGAATAGCCCGGCTCCTTGGTCCTGTTGTAATCGGCGTAGCGCGAGGCGATGTCGTCGCTCATGCCCCACACGCTGGCCGGCACGCCGCCGGCAATCGGCTTGCCCAGAACGAAGAAGTCGGGCTCCAGCCCGTATTTCCTGGTGTAGCCGCCCGGGCCGGACGAGATCGTATGCGTCTCGTCGATCAAGAGCAGCGTGCCGGCCTCGCGCGTCAGTCTGCGCAGCGCATTGTGGAAACCGGCAGCGGCCAGCACCATGCAGGAATTGGTCAGCACCGGTTCGGCGATGACGCAGGCGACATCCTTGTCCTTGAGCGCGGCTTCGAGTGCTGAAACATCGTTGAACTCGATGACCTTGGCGGTGCGGGTCAGGTCGCGGAATTCGCCCGCAAGCCCCGGCCGGTTGACCGGGAAACCATCGACCAGCCGTACCATCGTCTCGTCGACCGAGCCATGATAGCAGCCGTTGAAGACCAGGATTTTCTTCCGGCCAGTGACGGCGCGGGCGACGCGCAATGCAAAGCGGTTGGCGTCGGTCGCCGTCGTCGCGATCTGCCAGAACGGCAGGCCGAAACGCTGTTGTAGCAACGGCCCGATGGCGATCGCGTCTTCCGAAGGCAGCATATAGGTCAGGCCGCGCCCAGCCTGGCGGCGGATGGCGCGCGCCACCGGCGGCGGCGAATGGCCGAACATCGAGCCGGTGTCGCCAAGGCAGAAATCGTCGAGCCTGATACCGTCGATGTCGGTGATGGTCGCGCCCTTGGCGCTGTCGACCAGGATCGGAAACGGCGTCGGCCAGTCATTCATCCAGTGCATCGGCACGCCGCCGAAGAAGCCGGGCAGGCCATTGCCGGCCTTGGCTTGCGACTTTGGCCGGGCCTTGCGGAAGGCCGCGCCTTCGGTCTCGCGCAATTCGGCAATGCGGTCGCGGCTGATGCCGCCGATGGACGTCTTTGACGTGTGCATGAAACTCCCTCTGGTCCGCCACTCTTAGCCAATCCGTGTCCGCAAACGCAATTGGCCGCGCATCTGTCCTGCATTGGCTCAGCCGGCATGGGCACCGCTTGACCCCGTTGACGAAGTCAGCGCCAATACAAGCGGCCATGGGGGACAGAAATGCGGACGATCATCGGTGTGGCAACGCTGTTGTTATCGGCCAGCGCGGCCTTCGCCTCAGGTGGCATCTGGTGCAACGTTGACGATGATGCTGTGGCATTCGACGTCGGTGCCGGCGTCACCAGAGGCATGGGCGACCCGACCTTCAACTTTCGCGGCGATCTCGAAATCAAGACGAGGCCGGTCGGCGATGACCTGCGCAAGACCGTGTTCGAGGATTCCAATCTGACCCAGTACTGGCTGGACGGCAAGGAATTGCGGCTGAACATCTACCGCGAGCATCAGCTCGCAGACACCTACAACTATGTCGAGCTGACGATCCTGACCAAGACCAGCGACGAGGGCGTCTATGACGGTCAGTACACGCTCGCCGTCTATGACAAATCCGCTGACACGGACAAGGACGGCAAGACTGTTGAGTTGACGGGCAAGGTGTCGTGCGGGGCTGAGTAAATCCGAAACTACGCCGTGATGTCGATGACGCCGCAGTCGCCTGCGGCACTGCCGAAGGCAACGCGGCGCTCTTCCCTGTCCCACATCATCGAGGTGATGGCGCCCTTGCCCGGTCGACGCAACAGCACTTCCTTGGCGTCTGCAAAGCGCACCGCCATCACCATGCCGTCATCATAGCCGACGGCGACGACGTCCTGGCTCGGGTGGCAGGCGACTGATGTCACCATGGCGTTGCCGCGCGTGCCGAGCTCCAGCGGGGCCTTGCCCATGGGACCATCCTTGCTTGAAAATGGCCAGATGATCGCCGCCGGCGCGCCGGAACTCGCCAGCCACTTGCCCTTCACGCTCCACGACAGGCTTTTGACCTTGCCGGGATAACCGCTCATGCGCATGTGCTTGCCGTCGGCGAGCTTCCAGCCATGCAATGCATTTTCCTGCATGGTGGTGACCAGGAACGCGCCATCGGGCGAGAAGGTGATGCCGGTGTGGGCGCCGGCCCATTCGAGCTCCACCGGCTTTCCCTCGGCGGCCGGGAAATGCAGCGTCGCGCCATTGTAGCGAGCAACGCCGAAACGCATGCCCTTGGGCGAAAAGGCCAGTCCCTCGACCGAGCGCGGATGGACGAATTCCCGGGTCTTGCCGTCGGCAAAGCGCACGAAGGCGGTCTTGCCCGTCGCATAGGCGATGGCGCCTTGCGGCCCAGCAGCAACGCTGGTGATCCATTTCTTTCCGGCATTGGTCAGTTCGGTGGCCTCGCCGCCCGCCTTCACGGCAAACACCTTGCCGTCCTCGCCGCCGGTGATCAGCCGGTCGTTGGCCACATCATGGAAGGCGGCAAGCAGCCCGTCATTGGCCTGTACCGTCTTGTGGCCAAGGTCGAGCCGATGGACGGCGCCGTCGGCCATCGCGAAATGCGGCACGTCGCCGAGAAAGACGGCGGCGACGCAATGTCCATCGAGATCAAGCGGGGCGACGGTCGGCATGGCAAGTCTCAACGGTCATTCGTTCGTTCCAGCGCAGGATCACGGTTTCCTCGATCGGAACCGGGCCGCCTTGATAGGTGAACACGAACCATTTGTCCCAGTTTTCGATCAACCAGGCTTTCGAAAGTCCAGGTTTTTTCTCGAACCGGCTTTCCTCCGGCAGCACTGCGAAGACCAGACCCGCCTTGTAGCCGGACGTCACCATGAGTCCAAGCCCGGCCTCATCCTCCTGAGGATCGAACACCATAAGATCGACGGTCCCAGAGCCGGGGCCGACATCGTAATTATCGGAAAGTTGAATGATGTCGCCGATGATCAGGAAATCATCGGCCAGATCGAGCAAACGCGCCATTGGTAACGGTCAGGCCGCCTGGCAGGCGTCAAAACTCTTCTTCAGCCGCTCGGCGTCGAGTTCGCGGCCGATGAAAACAAGCCGGCTCTCATGCTTTTCGCCATCCTTCCAGGCACGCTGGTGGTCGCCCTCGATGATCATGTGCACACCCTGGATGACATAGCGTTCATCGTCGCCCTTGAGCGCAATAATGCCCTTCAGCCGCAGGATGTTGGGGCCTTCCATCTGGGTGATCTTCTCGATCCATGGGAAGAATTTCTTCGGGTCCATCTCGCCGCCGCGCAGCGAAACTGACTGCACGGTCACGTCATGGATGTCGGAAGCATGCGCGTGATGATCATGGTCGTGATGATCATGGTCGTGGTCATGATGATCGTGGTCATCATGCGCCTCGAGGAAATGCGGATCGTTTTCCAGCGCCCTGGACAGGTCGAAGGCGCCGCGGTCGAGCACTTCGGATAGGTCGACGCTGGCTCGCGCCGTGCGGTGGATCTTCGCCGCCGGATTGATGGCGCGGATCGTCGCCTCGACCTTGGCAAGCTCTTCGGGGGTGACGAGATCGGTCTTGTTGAGCACGACGACGTCGGCGAAGGCGATCTGGTCCTCGGCTTCCCTGGAATCCTTGAGCCGCAGCGGCAGATGCTTTGCGTCGACTAGCGCCACCACCGCGTCGAGCCTGGTCTTGGAACGCACGTCGTCGTCCATGAAGAACGTCTGCGCCACCGGCACCGGATCGGCAAGCCCGGTGGTTTCGACGACGATGGCGTCGAAACGGCCGGGCCGGCGCATCAGGCCCTCGACGACGCGAATCAGATCGCCGCGCACCGTGCAGCAGACGCAGCCATTGTTCATCTCGTAGATCTCCTCGTCGGATTCCACGATCAGGTCGTTGTCGATGCCGATTTCGCCGAACTCGTTGACGATGACGGCGTAGCGCTTGCCGTGGTTCTCCGACAGGATGCGATTGAGCAGCGTCGTCTTGCCGGCGCCGAGATAGCCGGTGAGAACGGTTACGGGAATCTGCGTCTGTGCGTCGCTCATGGGTTGCCTCGAACTATCTGGGCCGCAAAGTCCGGCCATCGAAATGAGATTGTCGGCTCCATATAGGATGTGTGCCGGCCTTTTGCACGAGGCAAACCGATAGGCCAAACCGGCCTGCCGACATTACCGAATTTCCATTGGCGAGAGCCGCTATGACTGCCTAGATCAGGAAGGGGGAGGCCAATTCGAGAGGCACGATATGTCCGGCAAGCCATCCTCCGTCTCATTGAACAGGCGCAAGGCGCTCGGCTTGATCGCGGTTACCGCTGGCGGTGGTGTCTTCCTACCGGCCGCGGCAATGGCCGCCCAATCTTCGGTTACCCAGGCCTCGCCCTATGCCGGACTGGCCCTCTTCGAGACCGGCGCCGGTGTCTGCGCCATTACACCTGAAGTGACCGAGGGACCGTTCTATTTCGACCCGAAACTCGAACGTGCCGATGTCACCGAAGGCAAGAAGGGCATAGCCCTTGATGTCCGGTTGCAGGTCGTCGACGCGGCCTGCCGGCCGCTTGCCGGCGCACGTGTCGACATCTGGCATTGCGACGCGCAAGGTGCCTATTCCGGCTATCCGGGGCAAGGTGACGGCAGGGACGTCGACACGTCGGGCCAGACCTTCCTGCGCGGCTGGCAGAAGACCGATGCAAGCGGCATCGTTTCTTTCGCCACCATCTATCCCGGCTGGTATCGCGGCCGCACCACCCATATCCATTTCAAGGTCTTCCCCGACGACAGTTCGGTAATGACCGGCCAGTTGTTTTTCCCCGACAGTCTCAGCGAGCAGATATTCACCACGGTCGCGCCCTACAATGACCGGCCCGGCAAGCGCGACACCTCGAACGCCAGTGACGGCATCGCCAGGCAGGCCGGACCGCTGTCGCAGGCGGCACTGCGCGAGGTGGAGGATGCCTACCAGGCGCTGATGATCGTCGCGGTGAAGCCTGGCTGAGCGCCATTCGCTCACGCGCCGTGCCCGCGACGAAAACTCCGGCCGCGAAAACTCGTTTGTCATCTAACTGAAATAAACATCTGGCATTAGCCACCTCGGACACCACAATGCTTGCCGGCAAAGATGTTTGAAGCGCCGGAAATCTTTTTGATCGTCATTGCCAACCGGCCGGCTGCCTCTATGCTGCCCGCACCCGGTACGGCCGAAGAGGGATGACCATGGCCAAGGCGGACAAGACTGCGACAATGAGCCGGCTGCATTCGGCGGCAAGGCTTGCAAGAACTGCGCTGGCGGCACGGCTTCTAGCGCACGGCTTTTATGCCGGCCAGGACCAGATCATGCTGGCGCTCGACCGCGAGGATGGCCAGACGCCCGGCAATCTTGCAGGGCGTCTCGGCGTACGGCCGCCGACCATCACGAAGACCATCAACCGCTTGCAGGCCCAAGGTTTCCTGGATAAACGCGCCTCCGAGGCCGATGCCCGCCAGGCGCATATCTTCCTCACCGATACCGGGCGCGAGATCATTCACGCCATCGAGAAGTCGGTGAAGAAGACGGAAAAGCAGGCGCTGAAAGGCCTCGACAAGAAGGACCAGAAGACGCTGTTCAAGCTGCTCGCCCGCATCGAGGCCAACCTCTCGAACGAAGAACTGGCTTTGATCGACGACGACGCCGAGTCGGACGACTGATTGTGCGTTAGTCTGGGCGGCAGGCGCTCAAGCCGCCGCTGCAGAGCCTTGGATAAGCGACGACCAGCGTCCCGGCGTCATGCCGAACGCCTTCTTGAATTGCCTGATGAAATGGCTTTGGTCGCTGAAGCCGGCGTCGATGGCGATTTGCGCCAATGGCTCGCCGGCGGCGATCATCCTCCGCGCGCGCTGGAGCCGGCGCATCACCAGGAAACGATGCGGGCTGGTCGAGAAGGCGGCTCGGAAATGCCGTGACAGGGCATAGCGGTCGAGCCCCGTTACCGCTTCCAACTCGCCGGAACGCACTGGGCGGGTCAGGTTTTCCGTGAGATAGTCGCGAGCCAGTGCAGCCGCCCGCCACGCCGTCCTGGCCATCGGCTTTGCCGGCTGGCCGGCATGCCGCGTCAGGCTTTGCATCAACTGCGCGAGGAAGTCGTCGACGAACAACTCGTCGAGTTCCCGCTCCATCGGGCCCAGCGCCGAAAGCAGCGTGGCGCAGAAGGCCGCGTCCGTCACCACGCCATCCCTGACAAACGGCAGCGACGCGCCGCCAAGGCACTCCAGCATCAAAGACGGCTCCAAATAGAGCATCCGGTAGCGCAGGCCGGCCTCCGTACCGGCGCCGCCGTCATGCAACTCGTCGGGATGCAGCACGATGATCTGGCCGGGCAGGCTGTGGCGCGTCGCGCCGAGATAGCGGAACGTCTGCACCCCGTGCAGCGTCACGCCGATCGCATAGGTATCGTGGCGATGCAGGTCGAAGGCATTGCCGTGGAAGCGCGCCTCGATCCGCTCCATGCCGGCGGGGTCGGGGGCGGAGATAATGCAGTTTTCCGCCGCATCGACGCACAAACGTCCAAGACCTCTAAAGGCCTGGCTGTCTAGATCGTGCGACATCGTTCCTTCAGTCCCAAAACCGGGGCGCAACCTCGAATGGTCTATCTCTCATGTTCGATACGAAATTTGCAATCGTGCTCAGGCAGGATTTGCCGGTTTGGCAGAAACTCAACGTCACCGCCTTCCTGACCAGCGGCATCGCCGCCCAGTTTCCCGACATCATCGGCGAGCCCTATTGCGATCGCGCCGGCAATCTCTACAACCCGCTGTCGATCCAGCCGGTCATCGTGCTGTCCGCCGACCAGGCAACGCTTGGCACGATACACATGCGCACACTGGAGCGCGGCGTGACGACCTCGCTCTATGTCGAGGAGATGTTTTCGACCGGCTTTGACGCGGCCAACCGCGCCGTCTTCGCCGAATTCGCGCCTGAAGACGCCAAGGTGGTCGGCATAGCGCTTCGCGCCGACAAGAAGCTGGTCGACAAGATCACCAAGGGCGCCCGCATGCATCCGTAGCCCTTCAGACACTACGCCTGCCGGCGGCTCTTGTTGTGCCAGCCGGCTTTCGTGTCGCGACGCCGACAATTGGCTTGCCGGGAGCCGGCAATTCCCGCAAAGGAGAGCTCCAGTCCAGCTTCCGATCCGGCCTGCAATTGAGTGCTCCCCAAAGACATCTAGAAAGCGCGACGCCACCGGTGGCGATCCTGTGCATGCTTTCCACCTATGTCTGTTTCACCTTCCTCGACACCAGCAGCAAGTACCTCGTCCTTGCCGGCGTTTCGGTGCTGATCGTTGCTTGGGTGCGCTTTGCCGTGCATGTGGTGCTGGTCGGCACGCTGCTTCGCGGCTGGCGCGAGCCGGCGCGCTTTCGCCCGGACAATCTGCCGGCGCATGTCCTGCGCGGCCTGTTCTTGTTCGGCTCGACCATCTTCAACGTCCTGGCGCTACGGTCCCTGCAACTGGCCGAGACCACCTCGATCTATTTTTTCGGGCCGATGGTGATCACGGCTCTGGCCGGTCCGCTGCTCGGCGAATGGGCGGGCTGGCGCCGCTGGCTGGCAATCCTGGCGGCCTTTGCCGGTGTTCTCATCATCACCCGGCCGGGCGTCGGGATTTTCGGCATCGGGCATCTCTTCGCGCTCGGCTCGACGCTGTCGAACTGCTTCTACGTCATCATGACGCGCCGCATGTCGGCGACCGAGACGCCGGAGAGCCTGATCCTGTTCTCGGCGCTGGCACCGGCGCTGCTGCTGTTGCCCTTGCTGCCGTTTTCGTTTTCCCTGCCGCATGACGGCTGGCACTGGTTCGTGCTGCTCATGCTCGGCGTGTTCGGCGGCGTCGGCCACTGGCTGCTGGTCCAGGCCTACCGGCTGGCGACGACCACGGCGTTGGCGCCCTATCCTTATTCGCAGATGGTGTGGATGATCATTTCCGGCTGGATCGTCTTCAAGCAGTTTCCCGACCGCTGGACGTTGGTCGGCGCCGCCATCATCGTCGCCAGCGGCCTCTACATCGTCCACCGCGAGCACCGGCTTCGGCTGCAGAGCCGCGCGGCCTCGGATGTCGAGGCGGAAGCGCTGGCAAAAAAACTTTGATTTGCCCTCGATCGGTGGCATAACGCCGCCTTTAAACTGTTTAGATCAAGAACTCAGGTCGGTCGGGGAGCGCAAGTCGCTGGCACAAAAAATCAAGCTTTCGACGATCGCGGATGCGCTCGGCGTGTCCACGGCCACGGTCTCGCTGGCGCTGCGCGACAGCCCTCTGGTTGCCGGGACCACCCGCGACCGCATCAAGGAACACGCCCGCGCCATCGGCTATATCTACAACCGCCGCGCCGCCAGCTTGCGCACCTCGCGTTCGGGTATTGTCGGTGTCGTCGTCCACGACATCATGAACCCGTTCTTCGCCGAGATACTGCGCTCGATCGAAAGCGAGCTTGACCGCAGCCGGCAGACCTTCATCCTGTCCAACCATTACGATCAGCTCGAAAAGCAGCGCACTTTCATCGACACGCTTTTGCAGCTAGGTGCCGACGGCGTCATCATGTCGCCGGCCATCGGCACACCCGCTTCCGATATCGTGATGGCCGAGGAGAACGGTCTGCCGGCGGTGCTGATCGCGCGCACCGTCGAGGGCGCCGACGTGCCGGTCTTCCGCGGCGACGATGCTTATGGCACCGGGCTCGCCACCAACCATCTGATCTCGCTCGGACACAAGCGCATCGCCATGATCGGCGGCACCGACCAGACCTCGACCGGCCGCGATCGCTACCAGGGCTATGTCAACGCCATGGAGGCGGCCGGGCTTGAAGTCAGGCCGTCCTGGCGCATCGCCGGCCCGCGCACCAAGCAGGCCGGTTTCGAGGCCGCCGGGCAATTCCTGGCGCTGAAGGATAGACCGACGGCGGCCTGCTGCTGGAACGACCTTGTCGCCATCGGGCTCATGAACGGCATCGCGCGAGCCGGCCTCGTGCCTGGCCTGGACATTTCCGTCACCGGCTATGACGATCTCGAAGAGGCGGCGATTGCGACGCCGGCACTCACCACCGTCTGGAATGGGCAGCGCGAGGTGGGCCGCCGTGCCGCCAGCGCCCTGCTCGACAAGCTCAACGGGCAGATGGTGCGGCCCTCGCAGGAATTGATCAAGCCGGAACTGCATGTACGTCAGTCGACCGGCAAGCCGGTGGAGCGTGGATGACCAAGGCCGAACAACTGCAAACCGTCACCATCCTGGTGCCGGGCGATTTCAACGATCATGCGGTCGACCGCATCGACCGCACATTCAGGCGTGTCACAATCGAACGTGCCGATCCGTCCCTGGTCACCGACGAGATGCGCAGCAACGTGCGTGGCATCGCTTCGTTCGCCGGCATCAACGCGGCGATGATGGATGCACTGCCCAATCTCGAACTCATCGCTTCCTTCGGCGTCGGCTATGATTCGGTCGATGTCGGCCATGCGGCGGCGAAGAACGTCATGGTCACCAACACGCCCGACGTGCTGACCGAGGAAGTTGCCGACACTGCCATCGGGCTGCTGATCAACACTGTCCGCGACCTGCCGCGAGCCGAAACCTGGCTGCGCGATGGCAGTTGGGTGCGCAACGGCAACTATCCGCTGAGCCGGCTGACCTTGCGCGGGCGCCGTGTGGGTATTTTCGGCATGGGCCGCATCGGACAAGCTATCGCCCGGCGGCTCGAAGCTTTCGGCCTGCCGGTCTCCTACCACAATCGGCGTCGCGTCGAAGGGCTTTCCTACCAGTACCATCCGACGCTGAAAGGCCTTGCCGAATCCGTCGACACACTGATTTCGGTAGCGCCTGGCGGAGCCTCGACGGAGAAGGCGGTCAATGCCGAAATCCTGTCGGCGCTTGGCCCCAGCGGGGTCTTCGTCAACATCGGCCGCGGCAGCACGGTCGATGAGCCCGCGCTTGCGGCAGCACTCGCCAACGGCATCATCGCCGCTGCCGGCCTCGATGTCTTTGCCGACGAACCGAACGTGCCCAAGGCGTTGCTCGACGCGCCAAACACCTCGCTGTTGCCGCATGTCGGCTCGGCCTCGGATCACACCCGCCGTGCCATGGCCGACCTGTGCGTAGACAATCTGGTGTCCTGGTTCACCGAGCGCCGCCCGCTGACGCCGGTGCCGGAGACGGTCGGAATCAGGGCTCGTGGCTGAGCTGCGGTTGCCGCGTTTATTAACGTCGGCTTAACCCTCAGGAATCATTCTTTATCCTGTCCGTGCGCGTGGATGAAGAACGATGAAAGCGCTTTCCGCATTGATCGCTGCCGCAGCCCTGTTTGGCGGCATTCAGCTGTTTCACGGTGGCAGCAGTGAAAGTGCCGCCGACGAAGTCGTGCCGTTCAACAGCTACAGGTTGGTCGCCAATGGCGACGAGGCGGCGTGTGCGGTCAGTCGCGGGACCGAAATCTCGGATGGCTTGTCCCTGCTTGCCGTCGCCCCGATCTGCCGCAAACTCTTGCCGGGCATAGAGCAGGCGAAGTTCTGGCGAGAGCAAGACGACGGCACGGTCGCCTTCAGCGCCAACGGTGTCGATCCGATCGTCACATTCGCGGCTGCCGACGGCAATGGCTACGAATCCTACGCCCCGGCGCTGCCGCTGCTGTCGCTGGCGGCCACCAGTGACTCTAAATCTGGCGACTGATTATTCTGCCGCAGCGCGCGCTCCGGCTTTCGCCGCGGCGTGCAGGCGAACAGCATCGCCGAAGGCGCGGAATATTTTCGCCGAGTTGCTGTCCGACTTGACCCAATATTCAGGGTGCCATTGGACGCCGACGGCGAAGGCGCGAGCATCCCTGACCGACACCGCTTCGACCGTGCCGTCGTTGGCGACGGCCTCGATCTGCAGCTTCGAGCCGAGCCGGTCGACCGCCTGGCGGTGTACGGAATTGACCATGATGTCGCCCTCGCCGAACACACCGGCCAGGCAGCTTCCGGGCTTGATCGTCACCGTCTGCCGGATACCGAAGCGTTCGTCCTGATTGTCGCTCACCGGGGCGCGGTGGTCGAGCGAACCCTCGCGCTCCTGGATCTCGGTGCCGAGCGTGCCGCCGAGCGCCACATTCAATTCCTGGATGCCGCGGCAGATCGCGAGCAGCGGCACGCCGCGCTCGATCGCCCGGCGAATCAGCGGCAGCGTCGTGGCGTCGCGCGCCGGGTCATAGGGCCCGTTGGCTTCGCTGGCGTCGCCGCCATAAAGCGAAGGATGCACATTGGATTTCGAGCCGGTGACCATCACGCCATCGACCGACGACAGAAGTTCGTCGAAGTCGAGCCGGTCACCAAACGACGGCACAAGCACCGGGAACACGCCGGCGCCGGTGATCGCCGCTTCCAGATATTGCTGCGGGACGGCATGCCAGGTGTAGTTGTCGAACTGACGGACGTCGGTTGATATGGCGACGAGCGGCTGATGCATTTTGGCTCTGTGTTCCATCTGAGCAAGGGATTCCTGCCTCCAAAATAGGCGATCCCTGGGGATTTTTCCATGCCAAGTTTCAACGTGTCACATAGGCCAGGAAACGGCCCGTTAGACTATAGTTGCAGGGCGGCTGGGCTTCGCCGTCAAATCGGGCCGCCGTGCTGGACTCGACTTCTTGCCCGTGTATTGTCTCGAACGAACCGACACGGAAATCGAGGATATCCCCGAACGTCGGTCATCCAAAAGGGAGGAACTGCATGGATCGTCGTTCATTCATTCGCAAGGCTGGTGTCACAGGCGTCGGCGCCGCGGCGGCGGCGGCCACTCTGGCGGCGCCCGCAATAGCTCAGTCCAATCCCAAGGTGACGTGGCGGCTGGCGTCGTCCTTCCCGAAGTCCCTCGACACCATCTATGGCGGCGCCGAGGTGTTCTCGAAGATGCTGTCGGAAGCCACCGACGGCAATTTCCAGGTCCAGGTCTTCGCCGCCGGCGAACTGGTGCCGGGCCTCCAGGCCGCCGACGCCACCACCGCCGGCACGGTCGAAGCCTGCCACACGGTGGCATATTATTACTGGGGCAAGGACCCGACATGGGCACTCGGTGCGGCGGTTCCCTTCTCGCTCAACGCACGCGGAATGAATGCCTGGCATTACCATGGCGGCGGCATCGACCTGTTCAACGAGTTTCTCGCCACGCAGGGCCTTTTCGGCCTGCCGGGCGGCAACACCGGCGTGCAGATGGGCGGCTGGTTCCGCAAGGAAATCAAAACGGTGGCCGACCTTTCCGGCCTCAAGATGCGCATCGGCGGTTTTGCCGGCAAGGTGGTGCAGAGGCTCGGCGTCGTGCCGCAGCAGATCGCCGGCGGCGATATCTATCCTGCGCTGGAAAAAGGCACCATCGACGCCGCCGAATGGGTTGGGCCCTATGACGACGAGAAGCTCGGCTTCTACAAGGTCGCGCCCTATTACTACTATCCCGGCTGGTGGGAAGGCGGCCCGACCGTCCATCTGATGTTCAACAAGGCGAAATACGACGAGCTTTCGCCGACTTACAAGTCGCTTCTGCGCACTGCGGCACAGGCCGCCGACGCCAACATGCTGCAGAAATACGATTATTTGAACCCTGCGGCGGTGAAGCGGCTGGTGGCCGGCGGCGCGAAACTGCGCCCGTTCAGCCAGGAGATCATGGCGGCCTGTTTCGAAAAAGCCAACGAGGTCTATGCCGAAATGGAAGCCTCCAACGCCCCGTTCAAGAAGATCTGGGAATCGATCAAGGGCTTCCGCAAAGAGCACTATCTCTGGGCGCAGGTGGCCGAATACAATTACGACACCTTCATGATGGTTCAGCAGCGCAACGGCAAGCTGTAGCCCCATCTGAGAGACCTCGGGCTTGCGCGGCAAAGGATTGAAGTTTGCGCCGCCCCTCATCCGCCTGCCGGCACCTTCTCCCCATCACTATACGAGGAGAAGTGCCTGGCAGGGCGATGAGGGGCGGCGCAAACGCTCGTATAACAATCTGCGGTAGCCACTCAGACCCGGCTGGGCACCACCAGCACCTTGACCTCGCCGGGCGCCGGTGGATTGGCGATCACCGCTGCCGCGTCTTCGAGCGGCACCTGCCTGGAGATCAGCCTGTCGATCTCGATTACACCCGATGCAATGAGTTCGGCGGCGCGGCGATGGGTGTGAGGATTGAGGAAGGAACCGAGCACCTTCAGTTCCCGGAACAACAGGTCGAAGGGCTCGAACTCCGCTTTCATGCCTTGCGGTGTCACGCCGACGATGACGACCGTGCCACCGGCGCGGGCCATGCGCATTGACTGCTCCACGGTCTCTCGCACGCCTGCGCATTCGAACACCACGTCGGCTCCGCCCGGCACCAGACCGGCTGGTCCGGCGATGGCTTCGATGACATCGGCGGCGGTCGGATCGATCGTCGCAGTGGCGCCGATTTCCTCGGCGAGCACGCGCCGCGAGGCTTGCCTGGTCGACAGAATGACGGTGGTGGCCCCGGCCAGTCTTGCCAGTTGCACGGTGAGCAGGCCGATCACGCCGCCGCCCAGCACGACCACCGAGCTGCCCGGCCGGATCCCGGCAAGGTCCACGCCATGCAGACAACAACCGAGCGGCTCGCAGAATGCACCATGCATTGGATCCAGGCCCACAGGCAGGACAAAAGCCTGCTTCTGCGGCAAGGCAAGATATTCGGCAAAGCCGCCGTCGCGATGGATGCCGATGGCTTGCAGATTGCTGCAGAGGTTGACCCGCCCGGCATGACAATGCGCGCAACGCCCGCAGGCGATGTTGGGGTCGCCGGTGACACGATCGCCAATGGCAAAGCCGGATACGGATGCTCCGATCGCCTCGACGATGCCGGAGAACTCATGGCCGGGCGTCACCGGCGGCGTGCACGGAAATTCGCCGTGAAACAGATGCCGGTCTGTGCCGCAAACACCACAGGCTTCGACACGCACCAGAAGCTCGTCCGGCCCGATATCGGGTTTGTCGACTTCGCGCAGCGCGATGCTGCCCACCGCTTCCAGCCGAACCGCCTTCATGATCTTGCCCATGCCAGGTTCAGTTGAAGCTTGGCGGCTGCGACAGATCCGGCTGCGGTGCCGCCGGTTGGGCCGGCGCCGGTTCGCCGAAGCTCGGCGGCTGCGACAGATCATCGGGCGCGGCGGGAGCGGCTGGTGCCGTGCCGCCGGCAGATGGTGTGCCGAGTGGCGACAGGCCGGGTGCCTCCGGCACTTTGTAATCGATCGTGCCCGGATCGACGGTCGTTCCCTTGTAGTGCATCACCATCTGCGGGAAGGCGATGGTCAGTCCGATCATGATCACCTGGATACAGACGAACGGCACCGCGCCCCAATAGATCTGTCCGGTGGTCACGGGTGCGATCTGTTTACCGGTGAGGCGGTCGAGATAGGGCACGCGGGCGGCCACCGAACGCAAGTAGAACAGCGCGAAGCCGAAGGGCGGGTGCATGAAGCTGGTCTGCATGTTGACGCCCAGAAGCACGCCAAACCAGATCAGGTCGATGCCGAGCTTGTCGGCGGCCGGCGCCAGCAGCGGCACGATGATGAAGGCGAGTTCGAAAAAGTCGAGGAAGAAGGCGAGGAAGAAGACGAGCAGGTTGACGCCGATCAGGAAGCCGACCTCGCCGCCCGGCAGCGAGATCAGTAGGTGTTCGACCCAGATGTGGCCGTTGACGCCGTAGAAGGTCAGCGAGAACACCCGCGCGCCGATCAGGATGAACAGCACGAAGGACGACAGCCGCGTCGTCGAGGTCAGCGCCTGCTTGACCACGTCCAGCGACAGCCTGCCTTTTGCCGCCGCCATGATCAAGGCGCCGACCGAGCCCATGGCGCCACCCTCGGTCGGGGTGGCGATGCCGAGGAAGATGGTGCCCAGCACCAGGAAGATCAGCGCCAGCGGCGGGATCAGCACGATGATCACCTGCTGCGCGAGCCTCGACATCATGTTGAAGTTCAGGCCTTTGTCGGCAATGGCCACAATGTAGATAAAGAGCACTCCGGCGGTGGCGCCGAGAATGTCGGCATTGTCGCCATGCGTCGGCGCCAGATAGCGATACGCCGCGTAGGAAACCGCTGATGTGACCGCCAGCGCCACCAGCAAGGACATCACGCCATGGCCGAGCTTACGGGCCTCGAGCGGCAGCGCCGGCATCGAATTCGGCCGGATGAAGGACATGATCAGGATGTAGGACATATAGAGCCCGGTGAGCACGAGGCCCGGGATCAGCGCGCCTGCATACATGTCGCCGACCGAACGGCCGAGCTGGTCGGCGAGGACGATCAGCACGAGCGACGGCGGGATGATCTGGGCGAGCGTGCCAGACGCTGCGATGACGCCGGCCGCCACGCGCCGGTCATAGCCGTAACGCAGCATGATCGGCAGCGAGATCAGGCCCATGGCGATGACGGACGCGGCCACCACGCCGGTGGTCGCCGCCAAAAGGGCGCCGACGAAGATCACCGCATAGGCGAGGCCGCCGCGGATTGGCCCGAACAGCTGGCCGATCGTGTCGAGCAGATCTTCGGCCATGCCCGATCGTTCAAGCACGATGCCCATGAAGGTGAAGAACGGAATGGCCAGCAGCGTGTCGTTCGACATCACCCGGCTGCCGTAGAAATTATCCGGCAGTGCGTGCAGAAGCGGCCAGGCGAGGTTGATCGATCCACCGGAATAGGGCGAGAGGAGCACGCCGATGAAGAAGAACATCAAGCCGTTGGCGGCTAGCGAAAAGGCGACTGGATAGCCGATCAGCAGGAAGATGATCAGCGAAGCGAACATGATCGGCGCCATGTTCTGGGCGATGAACTCCATCACGAGCGCACCTCGTCGGCCAGTGCCTTGGCTTCGAGTTCGGCCTGCTCATGCACAGATATGAACGGGTTGGGATCGTCCATGTCGCCGCGCATGATGGCGATCTTCTTGATGATCTCGGAGACGCCCTGCAGCGCGAGCAGGAAAAAGCCGATGAGCAGGATGGCCTTGGCCGGCCAGATGATGAGCCCGCCGGAATTGTTGGACATTTCGCCGCTGCGAAACGACAGCGACACATAGGGAACGAAATAGACCACCATCAGCGTCACGAACGGCATCAGGAAAAGCAGATGGCCAAGCAGGTCGATCCAGTGCTGCACGCGGCGTGAAAACAGGCCGTAGACGATGTCGATGCGGATATGTTCGTTCTGCTTCAGCGTATAGGCGGCGGCCAGCATGAAGGCGGCGCCGAACAGATACCACTGCAGCTCGAGCCAGGCGTTCGAGGATATGTCGAACATCTTGCGGATGATGGCGTTGGCGGCGCTCACCAGGATCGCCAGCAGGATCAGCCACGACACCCATTTGCCAATGAACTCATTCGCACGATCGATGGTCCTGGATAGAGCGAGAAGCCCTGCCATGCATTCCTCCCTGTATGTCGGAGGCGTGCCGGCTCCCCCTTATTGTCCGTCACGCCACGTGGTCCAACGGTATGCCGTGCGTGGACTGACGGGTCAACAAGGATAGCGGCGGCAAGATATCATTGCACGGGAGAGTTGGGCGGATACCGGCTCTCTGCCCCGCGTCATGCAACCAAAGTCTGATGCGGTTCAGGCAATCTTGCCGGTGTCGCGGCCGGCGCCGATCAGCACCAGGATCGCGACCAGGAACAGGTACATCCACGCATCGCGCCATTCGAGCGGGAAATAGCCGGTCCACAGCGATTCGGCCATGCCGAAAGCGGCCGCGCCCAGCGCCGCCCGCGGCGGCGAGAGATAGCCGCCGACCGCCGTCACGAACAGGATCTTCAGCCCGTAGACGAGGCCGGAGCCGAAGCTGACATTCCCGTAATAGAGGCCGGCCATGATGCCGGCCAGCGCGGCGCAGAAACCGCCGAACAGCACAGCATGCCGTAACACCGCGCGCACGTCGACGCCGCACATCGCGGCTGCCTTGGGATCATCGGAAACGGCGCGCCATCGCCGGCCGAAGCCCGAACGGGCAAACGTCCAGCTGGCCAGGGCGATTGTCGCCAGCGCCACCGCGCAGTCGATGAGCTGGATAAGCGTCAGCGTCGCCTTGAAGGTCGCGCCGTGCGCGAAAACGACAGGCTGTGCCAGCATCGGCGGCAGCCACAAATCGTGCGTGTCGGCCGCGATGCGGCTCGCCTCGGACAACAGCAACAGGATGCCGAGCGTCGTTACCACGATCGCGTTGGGTGTACGGTCGGCCAAGGGTTCGAAGACGCTGCGGGACAGCACGTGGCTGAGCAGTGCGGCATAGAGGAAAGCCGCGACGACGCCGAGCGCCACCGCCGCGAGCAGCGTCAGCCACAGCACCTGATAGCCGAAGGCCGCGGTGAGGATCATCGTCTGGCCGCAAAAGGCGAACAGCGCGCCATAGGCGAGGTTGGTGCGGTGCAGGATGCCGTTGGTCAGCACATAGCCGAAGGCGAGCAGCGCGTAGAGCGCGCCCGAATGCAGCCCGTTCAGCACCTGCTGGAAGAAATAGAGCATGCGAAATCCTCGGAGCATGTCGCCCAAAAGTGCGAAGTGGCTTTGTGACGACGACATGCTCAAAAGGCTGCGGAGACCGCACCCCGACGTAAGGTTTGCATCGCTGAAACTAACTTGTCAAACGCGATTTATCGGTTAGATTTCTGGCATGACGGTATCCTGGACACCGCACCGCTTCACTGGCGGCCTGCTTGCGCTCGACACGGCGAACACCGTCGTGCGGCGCGGCGATCCGCAGAGGTCTTTCGACCGCTTCGATGATCCGGCCGAGATTGCCCGCTTCGCCGATGCGGCGAGCCGCTTTCGCGCCGCCGAGCTTGGCGGCAGGCCGCTGGCAGCGCCGTCACCAGAGACGATTGCGCCCGTCGTGCTGTCGATCCGCGAGGCGACTGACCGGCTGTTTCGTGGGGCGGTGTCGAAGGGTTCGATTGCAACCTCCGATTTGCCGGGCTTCCTCACAGCCTGCTCCGATGGCCTGGCCGGTAGCCGGACCGAGATCGGTGCGCCGGGAAGGCCGTTCGGCGATCCGGTGACGCCGATCGCCTTCGAGACGGCGCTGGCGGTTTCGGCGCTCTCGCTGCTGCGCGACGACACCACCGCAAGGCTCAGAATCTGTCCCAACTGCACCTGGCTGTTCGTCGACAGAAGCCGCAATTCCAGCCGCCTTTGGTGCGACATGGCGGTGTGCGGCAACCGCCAGAAGGCAAGTCGTCACTATCGTCGCCGCCGCATGGCGGAAAATGAGGTCAAGAATGCTTAAAGGTTTTTCCCGTTCGGTCGTCGTCGGTGCGGCACTCATCGCCGCCGTTGCGCTCGGCGCCTGCCGCGACACCGGCAACGATGACGGCAAGCTGTTCGAGATTTCCGGCAAGATATTCGTCTTCAACTACCGCCTCGCCAGGGCGACCTATGTGGTGACGCTACGGCCGCTGAAGCCGATGGGAGAAGGCCAGGTGGCGGTCGCCAGCTTCCAAGACCCGGCCGGCGGCGCGCCATTGGTGGTCGAGCAGAAGGTCTGGCCGAAGCTCGACAAGGTGACACTGGAAAGCCCGGCTCTGACCTGCGTCGTCAAGAACAAGCCCTATGCGATTGCCATCAGCATCAAGGGGGCCGACGGTGCGGTCCTGCAGGAGATCGACACCACGTTGATGTCGACGGAAGATCAGTCGATCCTGCCCGACAGGCCGCTGGTGATCGACCAGCTCTATACGGCCAATCCCGATCTCGTCGGCCATCCCGACGGCAAGCTGCCGGGCGAGCCGAAGCCGGATTGCTCGAAGGGCACCTGACCCGCCACTGCCAGCCCGGCTGCAGTGCCGCGCAATGCCCGCAGCGATGATTGCCGACTGCTCGTTGTGCGTTGCCTGGCACCTGCGATTTTGTTTGACCTGCCTTGCAAGGGGAGAAAGGATGCGTCATCCGATCCCGACGCTGGCCGCCTGCCCCCGCGCGGCCTCCGCAGAGGAAATTCCTGATGACGCTGCATGACGTCGCGCTCGACGATAAGTTCGACCTGGCAAAGGAGCGCATCTTCCTGTCCGGCGCGCAGGCGGTCATCCGCATGCTTCTGATGCAGCGCGAGCGTGACCGCCGCGCCGGCCTGAATACGGCCGGCTTTGTCTCCGGCTATCGCGGCTCTCCGCTCGGCGGCCTCGACATGCAGCTGTGGAAGGCCAAGAAACAGCTCGCCCAGGCCGATATCGTCTTCCAGCCTGGCCTCAACGAGGAGCTGGCCGCCACGGCTTGCTGGGGCGCGCAGCAGACGGAGCTGCTGGGCGAGGGCACCCATGACGGCGTCTTTTCGGTCTGGTATGGCAAGGGGCCGGGCGTCGATCGATCAGGCGATGTGTTCCGCCACGCCAATCTCGCCGGCTCGTCCAAGCATGGCGGCGTGCTCGCCCTGATGGGCGACGACCACATGGCCGAATCCTCGACCAACGCCCATGCCACCGAATTCCTGTTCGTCGACACGATGGTGCCAATCCTCAACCCGGCCGGCGTCCAGGAGATCATCGATTATGGGCTCTACGGCTTTGCCATGTCGCGCTTTGCCGGCACCTGGGCGGCGATCAAATGCGTCAAGGACAACATCGAATCGACGGCCTCGGTCGATGCCTCGCTCGGGCGGCTGAACATCGTGGTGCCGGATTTCGACATGCCGCCTGGCGGTCTCAACATCCGCCACGAGATCGATATGCTCGGCCAGGAGCAACGGTTGCATGAGCACAAGCGTGCCGCGGCTTCGGCCTTCATCCTTGCCAATGGGCTGAACCGCATTGTCTATTCGGGCGGCCGCAACCCGAAGATCGGCATCATCACGCTGGGCAAGAGCTATCTAGATGTTCGCCAGGCGCTGGAGGACATCGGCATCGACGAGGCGGCCGCCAACCGCATCGGCGTGCGGCTGTTCAAGGTCGGCTGCCCCTGGCCGCTCGATCTGCATCACATCGCCGATTTCGCCCGCGGCCTCGACACCATCGTCGTCGTCGAGGAGAAACGCTCGCTGATCGAGGTACAGCTGCGCGAGAGCCTCTACGGCACCGCAACGCAGCCCGTCATTGTCGGCAAGAAGGACGAGCGCGGCGACTGGCTGTTCCCTGCCAAGGGCGCGCTCGACCCCAACGAGATCGCCATCGCGCTTGGCGAGAGGATTGTCAGGACCATCGGCCCGTCCGAGGAGATTTCGGCGCGGGTGGCAAAGCTGCGGCAGTTCCAGGCAATGCTCGCCGACGCCACCGACATCGGTTCGCGCACACCCTTCTTCTGTTCCGGTTGCCCGCACAACTCCTCGACCAAGGTGCCGGACGGCTCGATCGCCGCTGCCGGTATCGGTTGCCACTTCATGGCGTTGTGGATGGACCGCAATACCCTCGGCTTCACGGCGATGGGCGGCGAGGGCGCGCAATGGGTCGGCCAGGCGCCGTTCTCCAAGCGCGGCCATATCTTCCAGAATCTCGGCGATGGCACCTACAATCATTCAGGCACGCTGGCGATCCGCTTTGCACTGTCGAGCGACGCCAACATCACCTACAAGATCCTCTACAACGACGCCGTCGCGATGACCGGCGGCCAACCGCACGAAGGTGGTCTGACCGTCGATATGATCGCCAGGCAGGTGCGGGCCGAAGGCGTCGACCGCATCGCCATCGTCACCGATGAACCCGACAAATATGCCGGCAAGGCCGAATTCCCGGCCGGCGCCACCATCCATCACCGCGACGATCTCGATCTCGTCCAGCGCGAACTGCGGGACGTTAAGGGCGTATCGGTCTTGCTGTACGACCAAACCTGCGCCGCCGAAAAGCGCCGCCGCCGCAAGCGCGGCACATTCCCAGATCCCGACAAGCGGGTCTTCATCAACGAGCTGGTCTGCGAAGGCTGCGGCGATTGCGGCGTGCAATCGAACTGTGTCTCGATCCAGCCGGTCGAGACCGAATTCGGCCGCAAGCGCAGGATCGACCAGTCCAGCTGCAACAAGGATTTCTCCTGCGTCAATGGCTTCTGCCCATCCTTCGTCACCGTGCACGGAGCCAAGATCCGCAAGGCCGAAGGCCTTGCCGGCAAGGCTAACCCGCTCGACGGCGTGCCGACGCCCGCCGAATTCGCGCTTGGCGAACAGGGCTGGGCGGCAATCATCGACGGTGTCGGCGGCACCGGCGTCGTCACCATCGGTGCTGTGCTTGGCATGGCCGCGCATCTCGAGGACAAGGGTTGCGGCATGATCGACATGGCCGGCCTTGCCCAGAAGGGCGGTTCGGTGTTCACCCATGTCCGCATCGCCCGCACCCCGGACGACATCCACGCCATCCGTGTTTCGGCCGGCAAGGCCGATCTCGTGCTCGGCTGCGATCTCGTCGTGTCGGGCGCCAAGAAGGTGCTGACCGCGGTGCGCGAGGGCCACACCATCTTCCTCGCCAACACCGCCGAGATCATGCCCGGCGAATTTGCCCGTTCGGCCGATTTCTCGCTGCCGATAGAGCGCCTGAAGAAAGCGATCCGCACTGCTGCCGGAGACGACAAGGCGCATTTCTTCGACGCCACCCGCACCGCCACGGCACTTTTCGGCAATTCACTCGGCGCCAACATGTTCATGCTCGGCTTTGCCTTCCAGCATGGCGGCTTGCCGCTCTCCGCCGAGGCGGTCGAGAAGGCGATCGAGCTCAATGGCGAGGCAGTGGCGATGAACATAGCCGCCTTTCGCTGGGGCCGTCGTGCCGCCCATCAGCCGGAATTCGTGCGCGGCCTCGTCGCCCAGCTGGGCCCAACCGTCCCTGGAAAGACCGGCCAGGCTGCGGACGTCGCCGAGACGCTGGACGACATCATTGCCCGCCGTGTCGCATTCCTGACCGCCTATCAGAACGGCGCTTATGGCAGGCGTTATGCCGAAAGACTGGCCCGGTTGCGAGCCGCCGAAGCGAAGGCGGTGCCCGGTTCGACCGCGGTGTCGGAACCCGCAGCCAGGAACCTGTTCAAGCTGATGGCGATCAAGGATGAGTACGAGGTGGCGCGGCTCTACACCGATGGCTCGTTTGCCGCCGAATTGGGCAAGCAATTCCAGAGCTACGACAAACTTGAATTCCATCTCGCGCCGCCGATCATGGGCCGCCGCGGCAATGACGGCAAACCCAGGAAATCGAGTTTCGGCCCCTGGATGATGAAGGGTTTTCGGCTGCTGGCAGCGATGAAAGGCCTGCGCGGCACGGTCTTCGACCTGTTCGGCTACACCGCCGAGCGGCGCATGGAGCGACAGCTTCTGGCACAGTACGAGGCGGATCTGGAGCTAATCGCCGGAGCGCTGGCGCCAGCCCGGGTCGACGCGGCGGTTGCGCTGGCCTCGGTGCCGGCTCTCATTCGCGGCTATGGCCATGTCCGGCAAGCCAGTGCCAAACAGGCGGCCGGCGAGCGCTCGCGGTTGCTCCAGCGCCTCGCAAACGCACCGGCGGGGGCGGCACTTCGAGCCGCCGAGTGAAGGCCTTGTTTACCTGAAGCTCGATTTCCCGGTCTGTCCTGCTTTTGCGCTCCTTGCGGCAACCGAGCCAAAGCCTCTGTTCTAAGCCTTTCTTAAGGCGGATGTGGGATGACGAGGCCTAGCGTTGGGCCGACGATATGGGCAGAACAAAGACCGAAAACATCCCGGCGGATGTTTATATCCAGTTTGTGCGGTCGTTGTTCGACAACGCTCACATGCTGGTGATTGGCGGCGTGTGCTACTGGATCCTCGGATTCATGATCTACTTGCGCACGCACGATTCATTGTTCCTGGCTTTTTCTTTTAGTCTGCTGTCCATCAGCCTTTTCCGCTATTTCGGCATTCGCGACTTCCAAAAGGCGGGCGGCGTAATAGCCAATGTCCAAGAGGCGCAGCAGTGGGAGCGCAACTATATCCTCAAGGGCAGCCTGCAGGGCCTCGGCCTGGGCGCGCTGTGCTTCATATCGATCTATGTGTATCCTGATCCCTTTGCCGAACTGGCCGCGACGTCGCTGGCCATCGCAACCCTGGTGACGGTTGTTGGCCGGAACTACGGATCTCCGCTCATGGTGCGGATTTTTTCCGTGACCTTCATTGGTCCGGCAGCACTTGCACTCTTGCTGCGCATGGATATCCCCTCGGTCGTTCTGGGGCTGATGATCATCCCCTTGACGTTCATCACGATCAACAGCGCCGACCACGTCCGCAACGTGCTTTTCTCGGCGGTCATCGGTCACAAGGAAGCGAAGAAGCTCGCGCACAGGTTCGATCGCGCCCTCAACACCATGTCACATGGCCTGGTCATGCTCGGCCCCGACGGCCGCGTGGCGGTAGCCAATGCCGAAGCTGCCCATCTGATGTCGCTCAAGTCCGGGGATGCGCTGCTTGGGCGATCCATCCACGGTCTTTTGATGCGTGGCGTCGCCGCGGGCATGTTGGCACCGAACGATTGCCGCTACATCGAGGCCCAGTTGACGCGCGCCTTGCGCGAGGGCCGCGACCGCAAGGTGCTTGTTTCCCTCGCCAACGGCCAGCACTATGAATTTTCGGCACGCGAAGGCAGCCAGGAGCTGGGCGTCATCACCTTCGAGGACGTGACGGGGCGCGTCGAGGCGGAAGACAAGATCCGCTTCATGGCGCGTTACGACAATCTTACCGGCCTGCCCAACCGTGCCTATTTCCACGAGTTGATCGGCGAGGCCATGGCGTCCGGCGACCGCGACCGTTTCTGCGGGCTGGCGGTGCTCGACCTCGACGACTTCAAAAGCGTCAACGACACGCTTGGACATCCGATCGGCGACGGGTTGATCTACGCCGTTGCCGAGCGGCTTGCAGCCATTGCCGGGCAAGGCATCACGGTCAGCCGTTTCGGCGGCGACGAATTCATGGTCTTCTTCGACCGAGTCGAGGATGAGAGCCATCTGACAAGCCAGCTCGACGAGATTTTCGCCGGACTGCAGGGGGAGGTGGACGTTGCCGGTCACGGCCTGCGCATCCAGGCCAGCGGCGGCGCGGTGCTGTCGCGGGTGAAGGATACCGATGTCGACGCCATGATCGTCAAGGCTGACCTGGCGCTCTACAAGGCCAAGGAACTCGGCAAGAACGGCTGGCGGCTATTCGAGGCGGCAATGGACGCAGCGTTCCGCAACCGTCAGCTGATGAAGGCGGATCTGCGCAGCGCGGTGGAAAACAAGGAATTGCGGGTAGTCTACCAGCCGATCGTGGCGATGAACACGATGCGCATCGCCGGTTGCGAGGCGCTCTGCCGCTGGGACCATTCCGATCTCGGGCCGATCTCGCCCAGCATCTTCATTCCGCTGGCCGAGGAAATGGGAATCATTTCCGAGATCAGCACCTTCGTGCTGCAGGCAGCCTGTACCGAATGCGCCAAATGGCCCGACCAGACCAGCGTCTCGGTCAATCTGTCCGCCAAGGATTTCCGCAGCCGCGATGTCATCCAGAAGGTTCGCGATGCGCTGGCGAGCTCTGGCCTCGCCGCTGGCCGGCTGGAAATCGAGGTCACCGAAACGGCGCTGCTCGATGACAAATCTCTGACACGCCAGTACATCGAGGAATTGAAGCAGATTGGCGTGCGCATCGCTCTCGACGATTTCGGCACCGGCTATTCGAGCCTGAGCTATCTGCACAAGCTGCCGCTCGACAAGATCAAGATCGACCGCTCATTCCTGATGGACGTCACCCAGAACCCGCGTTCGTTGGAACTACTCAAGGGCATCGTCAACCTGTCGCGGCCGCTGGGGCTTTCCGTGACTGTCGAAGGCGTAGAGACCTTCGAGCAGCTCAAGATCTTGGCCTTGCAGGTCAAACCCGATCTCGTTCAGGGCTTCCTGTTCGGTGCCGCGCTCAGTGCGTCGGGTATCGAGACGATGTCGAATGTCACTTGGCCTTTCGCCGCTGACCTGCGCCTCACCGGCAAACGGACAGCCAGTTAGCGCCGTGACCGACAGCTCAAGCGTTGGCTGAGCTCACGCCCCTGTGTTGCTGGAGGTGCGATGTCTGGAGGCAACGATCCACATCTTTCTCGACGCGCGTTCCTCATCAAATACATTCTCAAGTGGGCGGCTCAGCTGTTAAGGTTAACAGAAGGTAAATCAACAACATCTAAATTTCAGCTTGTGTCTCATTCTTACTCGAATAGCTTGTCCGTAGGCGGAATTTCGAGGACAGATGATGGATGCTGCAAGGGCTGCAAGCAATACGTCCGGCGCGGTCAGCGCAGCCGGGGATTCGGTGCTGAATCGATCGATTATGCAACTGCTGGAGCATGTCGATTATCGCCTCATCACCGGGGGTGAGGATTTGGAGGCGATTTACCGGCTTCGCTATAAATCCTATCTGCGCTCAGGCATGTGCGGCCCAATCGCCAGCGGGATGTTCGAGGATCGCTGGGACAATCTGCCCAATTCCTACCGGTTCGGTGTCTATTGCTATGGCGAATTGGTCAGCACGATCCGCTTCCATTACATTTCCAGCGAGCACCCGAATTCGCCCTCCGTCGATGCCTATCCGGAAATACTGATCGAGCGACTTGCCCGCGGAGAAACCTTCATCGACGGAACCCGCTTCGCAACCGATCCTGACGGTGCGCCGGCGCCCGGAGTGCTGCCTTTCCTGACCCTCAGGCTAGCCATGGTGGCCTCGCGCTATTTTGGCCAGAACTCGGTGCTTACGCCGGTCAAGATCGAGCATTCCAATTTTTATTCCCGTTACTTCAATGCCGTGCAGAGGACCGAGGGAAAAGTATTTCCGGGCGTTCTTACCAAGATCGCATTGTTCGAAATCCCCGCCGGCGAGAATATGCGACTGACGCTCGAACGGTTCCCATTCTTCAGGTCGACGCCGATGGAACAGCGGCTGATGTTTGCCAATCCGGCCATCAACCGACTGACACCCCTGTCGATTGTTCCAACAGCGAAATATTATCGCGACGCCGCCTGAGGCTTCCGATTTTTGCGGAGCGTCCGGAGCTTTCCGGCCAGACAGGCGTTCTGATGAAGGCGGCGCGTTGACGCTCCGCGTCTCCATTTCGACGGATTTGCCAGAAGGAACCCAACATGACCATTTCCACGCTAGCGCTCACCCCGCTCATCTCGCTGATCGCCGGCGTGCTGATCCTCGTCATGCCAAGGCTGTTGAACTATATTGTCGCGCTCTATCTGATCGTCGTCGGACTGCTCGGGCTTTTCCCGCATCTTGCCGGTTGAGGCAGCGCAAGCGCCCCGCCTCGACGCTTTCGAAGTATCTTTCCACATCAGGCGGCCGGACCCAGTGTCGAGCGCGGCGTCGCGTCGGCAGCCGGCTTCAATTTTCCCTTGAGGCAGTTGTTGGCTGCGATGCGGCAATAGCGCCATTGCTCTCGGCCCGGCTTTTCGCTATGTGCCTGAAAGATGTCTTCGAAGGGGTATTCCTATGGCTGATCACTCGCCGACCGGTCCTGTCGAACTGGGCGCGAAGATGGACTATGCCGAGCATGATCGCACTTATGCGGGCTTCCTCAGGCTGGCCAAATACGGATCGCTTTTCTGCGGAGCCCTGCTCTTGGCGATGGCTTTCGGCTTTTTCGCGGGCGGCTTCTTCTCTGCTACCATCCTGTTCGCGCTGATTATGGCCGTCGGCGCCCTTATTCTCCGATAGATTTCCGACTTTTTGTCCACGGCGCCGCCGCGAGGCCGGCCGGCGTCTTGCGGGAACGAGCTTCCGGCCGAAAGGATCATGCGGTGGGACAGACTGTTTTCATCCCTCGTGAGCTCGACGCGAACGAGCCGCGCGTCGCGGCTTCACCCGATACGGTGAAGCGGCTGGCGGCGCTGGGCTTCGAAATCGTCGTCGAAACCGGTGCAGGCACGAGATCGCGCATCCCCGACGAGGAATTCGCCAAGGCCGGTGCCGCTATCGGCAAGGCTTCCGATATCGCCAAGGCCGATGTGGTGCTGAAAGTGCGCCGGCCGACGGATCTCGAGCTGAAGAGCTACAAGCTAGGCACTGCGGTCATCGCCATCATGGATCCCTATGGCAACGATGCCGCCGTGGCAGCCCTTGCCAAGGCCGGCGTGACCGCATTCTCGATGGAATTCATGCCGCGCATCACCCGGGCGCAGTCGATGGACGTTCTGTCGTCGCAGGCCAACCTCGCCGGCTATCAGGCGGTGATCGACGGCGCTTCGGAATATGACCGGGCATTGCCGATGATGATGACTGCGGCAGGCACGGTGCCCGCGGCAAAGGTCTTCATCATGGGCGTCGGCGTTGCCGGCCTGCAGGCGATCGCCACCGCGCGCCGGCTTGGTGCGGTCGTCACTGCCACCGACGTTCGCCCCGCCGCCAAGGAACAGGTCGCCTCGCTCGGCGCGAAATTCCTGGCGGTCGAGGACGACGAGTTCAAGGCCGCCGAGACGGCAGGCGGCTACGCCAAGGAAATGTCCAGGGAATACCAGGCCAAACAGGCGGCATTGACCGCCGAACATATCGCCAAACAGGATATCGTCATCACCACGGCGCTGATCCCGGGCCGGCCGGCACCGAAGCTGGTGTCCGCCGCCATGGTCGCCTCGATGAAGCCGGGTTCGGTGCTCGTCGACCTGGCCGTCGAGCGGGGCGGCAACGTCGAGGGGGCCGAAGCCGGCAAGGTCGTCACCACGGCCAACAACGTCAAGATCGTCGGCCATCTCAATGTGCCTGGCCGTGTCGCGGCGTCGGCATCGCTGCTTTACGCCAGGAACCTGTTCGCCTTCCTCGAGACGCTGGTCGACAAGACGACGAAGACGCTTGCCATCAATCGCGATGACGACCTGGTCAAGGCGACGATGCTGACCGACGGCGGCAAGATCGTGCATCCTGCTTTCATAAAGGCCGACCGGCAGCCGCGTGTCGAGCCGGCTGCAATCCCGGCCAAGACCATGGTCGCCGATGCTTCGGCCAAGCCGAAGAAGGCCGCTCCCAAGAAGGCAGCCGCAGCCAGGTCGCCCTCGTCGAAGTCGAAAGGCATTGCGTGATGGATCAGACCCTGCAGAAAGCCCTCGACCAGCTCGACCAGGCCTCCGCCGCCGTTCGGCTGGCGGTGCAGAATATGGCGGCCGCGCCCGGCGGCGCCGAGGCGGCGGGTGGTGCCGCGCACGCTTTATCCGGCGGTGCCATCGATCCCTTCGTTTTCCGTTTCGCCATCTTCGTGCTGGCGATCTTCGTCGGCTATTATGTCGTCTGGTCGGTCACCCCCGCTTTGCACACGCCGCTGATGGCCGTCACCAACGCCATCTCCTCGGTCATCGTCGTTGGCGCATTGTTGGCCGTCGGCATCGCGGCCTCCGGCATCGCCGCGGGCTTCGGCTTCGTCGCCTTGATGCTGGTCTCGGTCAACATCTTCGGCGGCTTCCTCGTCACCCAGCGCATGCTGGCCATGTACAAGAAGAAGGACAAGTAGAGCGCCATGAACGCCAACTTCGCGTCCTTCCTCTACCTTGTTTCAGGTGTCCTGTTCATCATGGCGCTGCGCGGGCTGTCGCACCCGACCACCAGCCGCCAGGGCAACCTCTACGGCATGATCGGCATGGGCATCGCTCTTTGCACCACATTGGCGCTGGCGCTGCCCTCCGCCGGACGCTTCGGCCTGATCGTGCTTGGCCTTGCCATTGGCGGCGGCGTCGGCGCCGTCACCGCGCGGCGCATCGCCATGACCTCGATGCCGCAGCTGGTCGCCGCCTTCCATTCGCTCGTCGGCCTTGCCGCCGTCATGGTGGCGGCCGCGGCCATCTATGCGCCGGAAAGTTTTGGCATCGGCACGGTCGCCGACATCCACGCCCAGGCGCTGATCGAGATGAGCCTCGGCGTCGCCATCGGCGCCATCACCTTCACCGGCTCGGTCATCGCGTTCTTGAAGCTCGATGGCCGCATGTCCGGCAAGCCGATCATGATCGGCGGCCGCCACTTCATCAACGCAGCCCTTGGCATCGCGCTGATCGTGCTGATCGTGCTGCTGGTTGCGAGCGAGTCCAAGTTGGTGTTCTGGCTGATTGTGGCGGCGTCGCTGGTGCTCGGCATCCTGCTCATCATCCCGATCGGCGGCGCCGACATGCCGGTCGTCGTGTCGATGCTCAATTCGTATTCGGGTTGGGCGGCGGGCGCACTCGGCTTCACGCTCGGCAATCTGGCACTGATCATCACCGGCGCGCTGGTCGGCTCGTCCGGCGCGATCCTGTCCTACATCATGTGCAAGGGCATGAACCGAAGCTTTATCTCGGTCATCCTCGGCGGCTTCGGCGGTGAGACGGCAGCTCAAGCCGACGACGGCATCGAGCGCACCGTCAAGCAGGGCTCGGCAGACGACGCCGCCTACCTGATGATGAACGCGCAGAAAGTCATCATCGTGCCCGGCTACGGCATGGCGGTCGCCCAGGCCCAGCACGCGCTGCGCGAAATGGCCGACAAGCTCAAGGCTAACGGCGTCGACGTGAAGTACGCCATCCATCCGGTCGCGGGCCGCATGCCCGGCCACATGAACGTGCTGCTCGCCGAAGCCAACGTGCCTTACGACGAAGTGTTCGAACTGGAGGACATCAACTCCGAATTCGCGCAGGCCGATGTCGCCTATGTCATCGGCGCCAACGACGTCACCAACCCGTCCGCCCGCGACGACAAGTCGTCGCCGATCTACGGCATGCCGATCCTCGACGTCGACAAGGCCCGCACCTGCCTGTTCGTCAAGCGCTCGCTCGGCTCCGGCTATGCCGGCATCGACAACACGCTGTTCTACAAGGACGGCACCATGATGCTGCTTGGCGACGCCAAGAAGATGACCGAAGAAATCGTCAAGGCGATGGATCACTGATGAGCGATCGGCACTGAGACGCGCCAGGAAGCGCCCGGCCTCTTGCCGGGCTTTTTCTTGGCGTGTCGGCTGTTCGGGGCTACGATAACGAATTCCTGTCCCGCTGACGGGATTGTCGTCAACGGAGACGTTGGTGCCCGACCCAATAGCATCGCCGCCCACTGGGAAAGCGCCGCGCAAGCTTGGCCAGGCGGTGGTGATCGTGCATGGCATGGGCGAACAGCGGCCGATGGACACGCTGCGCGGCTTTGTCCAGGCTGTCTGGAGCCATGACCCCGCCCGCGCGCCGTTTTATGCCCGAGTCGCCGATCCGGCCGACCCCGCCGGCGCGAAGATCAACCAGAGCTGGATCACACCCGACAGCCGGACAAATTCATACGAACTTCGCCGCATCACCACGCCTTATGATGTAGATGGCCGTCGCACCGATTTCTACGAGCTTTACTGGGCCGACATCACCCAGGGCACGACGCGGGGGCGGCTCGCCGCCTGGGTGACAAATCTGCTGTGGCGCAGGCCGACCGATATTCCTCCCGACGCCCGCCAGCTCTACATCGTCACGCTTCTTGCCGTCATCGTCGCCCTGTGCGCGGCGCTCGCGCTCGCGACGTCGGTTTGGCAGCAGCATATCTCCTTGGCCGCCGGCCTGCTCGTCACCATCCTGGCTTCGCTGATCATCTGGTTGGTGGACCGGTTCGGCATTCCCTATTTCGGCGATGTTGCGGCCTATATGCGTGCGGAAGCGGCGACCGTCGAGAAGCGAGCGCTGATCCGCGATCGCGGCCTGCGGCTGCTGAAACGTCTGATGATGGACGATGCCTACGACCGGATCGTGCTGGTTTCGCACAGCCTTGGATCGATGATCGCCTATGATCTCCTGCAGATATTGTGGGCCGATTTCAGGCCCCGAGAACTGGAGGCCATCCGCGACAGGGCCAAACTGAAAGCGATCCGTGCCATCGACAAGGCGACCCTTGTTGCCGATGGCTCCGCATGGCCCAGCAAGCTGGACGACCTCGCCGGCTTCCGACGTGATCAGTGGGAGCTCTACCGGCAACTGCGAACTGCGGATGCCGACCATCCGCTGCCATGGAAGATCAGCGATTTCATCACACTCGGCAGTCCGCTGACCCACAGCGAGTTTCTGGTGACGAACAATCTCGCCGAATTCAGGCGCGGCATGGCCGAGCGACTGTTCTCGGCATGCCCGCCGATTGCCGAAGGGCCAGCGGCCGGTGGCACCGTGCTTTATCAGGAGGGACGCAGCCCGTCAGGCAAACCGCGGCGAGCGGTGCATCACGGCGCGGTGTTTGCCGCGACGCGCTGGACCAACATCTTCGACGGGGGCAATGGCTGGTTGACGGGCGACCCGATTTCGGGACCGATGGCTGAAAAGTTCGGCCCCGGCGTGGAGAATATCCAGGTCGAGCTGCGCGGTTCCCTCGGCCGCATCTTCACCCACACACTGTACTGGTCGTTGACGGCGACCGGCGTCGAGGCCGGCGCTCGGCCGCGCTCGCACCTTGCCGTGCTGCGCGATGCTGTCGACCTCGGCCGCAAACTGGAGCCGAGTAAGCCACCGCCGGCGTAAGAATAATGGTGGTGGGTCTGGCTCAAATGTCCAGGTTGGCGACCGACAGCGCGTTGTCCTGGATGAATTCGCGCCTCGGTTCGACTTCATCGCCCATCAGCCGCGAGAACAGGCTGTCCGCATCGGTCGCGTCATTGACCTTGACCTGCAGCAGCGAGCGCACGTTCGGATCGAGCGTGGTCTCCCAGAGCTGTTCGGCGTTCATTTCGCCGAGACCCTTGTAGCGTTGCATGGTCAGGCCCTTGCGGCCGGTCGCAAAGACGGCATTGAGCAGCGCCAGCGGCCCCGAGATGGTTTCGGAGACATCCTTGCGGCGCAGCACCGGCGGCGACCCATAGACCTCGCTGAGGCGCTGAGCGTAGCGGTCGAGCTGGCGTGCATCGGCCGAGTTGATCAGCGCCAGATCGAGATGCGCGTATTCCTTGACGCTGCGCACCGTGCGCTCGAACACATAGCCGCCGACACCTTCATTCGAGGTCGACATGCGGCCGGTCCAGCCGCGCTCGGTGTCCTCGGCGATGATGTCGAGGCGTTTTGCAATCCGCTCCGCCATGGCATTGGCGCGGCCAAGATCGGTGAAGACGTCCGGGTTGAGCCCCCCGGCGATCGCCGCCTGTTCGACCACGCCCCTGTTATAGCGTGTATGCAGGCCGTTGATCAGCTGGCGCACGGCCAGCGCATCATCGATGGCGCCGCGCAGGTCCTGCCCGGCGCGCACTTCGCCGGAGCCGAGCGTAAGCGACGCTTCTTCCAGTCCTGAACCGATCAGGAACTCCTCGAAGGCGCCTTCGTCCTTGATGTATTGAGAGCTCTTGCCGCGCGTCACTTTGTAGAGCGGCGGCTGGGCGATGTAGAGATGGCCGCGCTCGATCAATTCCGGCATCTGGCGGAAGAAGAAGGTGAGCAGCAAGGTGCGGATATGGGCGCCGTCGACGTCGGCGTCGGTCATCAGGATGATCTTGTGATAGCGCAGTTTGTCGGCGTTGAACTCATCCTTGCCGATCGAGGTGCCGAGCGCGGTGATCAGCGTGCCGATCATGTCGGAGCCGAGCATGCGGTCGAAGCGCGCCCGCTCGACATTGAGGATCTTGCCGCGCAAGGGCAGGATCGCCTGGTTCTGGCGCGAACGCCCACCCTTGGCCGAGCCGCCGGCGGAATCGCCCTCGACGATGAAGATTTCGGATTTTGCCGGGTCGCGTTCCTGGCAATCGGCCAGCTTGCCGGGAAGCGAGGTAACGCCGAGCGAACTCTTGCGGGTGATGTCACGCGCTTTGCGTGCCGCTTCACGCGCCGCCGCTGCCTGAATCACCTTGTCGACGACCACCTTGCCCTCTGCCGGGTGCTCCTCCAGCCAGGTGCCAAGCGCTTCGTTGACCAGTCCTTCGACAACGGGCCGGACTTCCGACGAGACCAGCTTGTCCTTGGTTTGCGAGGAGAATTTCGGATCTGGAACCTTGACCGACAGCACCGCCGTCAAGCCTTCGCGGCAATCGTCACCGATCAGCGAGACCTTTTCCTTCTTCGTTAGGCCCGAGGAGTCGCCATAGCCGGTGATCTGGCGCGTCAGCGCGCCGCGAAAGCCGGCTAGATGTGTGCCGCCATCGCGCTGCGGGATGTTGTTGGTGAAGGCCAGCACGTTCTCGTGGTAGCTGTCGTTCCACCACATCGCCACTTCGACGGTTATCCCGTCGCGCTCAGCCTTGATAGCGATCGGCTTGTCGATCAGCGGCTTCTTGACCCGGTCGAGATATTTGACGAATTCTTCCAGTCCGCCATCATAGTGCAGTTCATGGCGCACGACGTCGGCGTGACGGGCGTCGCTCAGGACGATGCGCACGCCGGAATTGAGGAAAGCAAGCTCACGCAGCCGGTGTTCCAGCGTCCCGAAGTCGAATTCGACCATGGTGAAGGTCTCGGTCGACGGGAAGAAGGTGATCTCGCTGCCGCTGCGCCCTTCATAGGTGCCCGGCTGCTTGTCCTGCTCATAGCTGCCCGTCGCCTTCAGCGGCGCGTCGGCATTGCCATGCGTGAAGCTCATCTCGAAGATCTGGCCGTTACGGCGGATTTTCAGTTTCAACCAGGCCGAAAGCGCATTGACCACCGAGACGCCGACGCCATGCAGGCCGCCCGAGACCTTGTAGGAGTTCTGGTCGAACTTGCCGCCGGCATGCAGCTGCGTCATGATCACTTCAGCCGCCGAAATGCCTTCTCCGGTGTGGATATCGGTCGGAATGCCGCGCCCATTGTCGATCACGGTGACCGAACCGTCGGGGTTCAGCGTCACGGTGACGAGGTCGGCATGACCGGCCAGCGCCTCATCGATCGCGTTGTCGACCACCTCATAGACCATGTGATGCAGGCCGGAACCGTCGTCGGTGTCGCCGATATACATGCCGGGGCGTTTGCGGACAGCATCCAACCCCTTCAAAACCTTGATGGAATCGGCGCCGTATTCGGCTTCAGCGCCGCTGATGTTGTCGATCTGATCGCTCATGAAAACCTGTTGTCTGGATGCCGCTCGCACGGCGCGGAAAATTGGCCCCGAATCGCGCCTCTGATATGCACTAGATATAGGCGCTAAAGGCGGTTTTTCCAAGGTTTGCAGGCATTTCCCCGGGAATGAGCCGGCTGTCCATGACGCGCTCTCGCCAGGCCTTATCTGGCTTTGGCCAGCCGGTCCCTGAGAAACTTGATCATGAACTTGTAGCGCGGCGCCAGCCGCCCGGTCCGATCAAGTTCCAGCGTCATGTCGAGCGCCCGCGCAAGCACGGCCTTGGGGCTTTTCGCGACCTGGGCGTAGTCGACATAGGCAACCACCAGATCACGCTGCCAGGTGGCGTTGTTCGGGTCGGACTGGGCAAGCTGCTGGCGAATGTCGAGACTGTCCTGGAAGGCTTGCCGTGCACCCTTGATGTCGCGTTGCTTGGCCTTGAGCATGCCGATCTCCGACAGCGTGATCGACAGGTCGCGCTGCCAGTCGGCATTGGCCGGATCAAGCTTGGCCAGCCGGTCGGCGATGACGAAACTGTCGGTGTAGGCCTTGAGCGCACCCGCCCGGTCGCCTTGGATCGCCAGAATGCCTGCGACCTTTTCGAGGCTGACGGAGAGGTCGCGCTGCCAATCCGTGTTGTTTGGGTCGCCGGCCGCCAGCACGCGGGCCAGTTCGAGAGCTTGCCTGTAGGCCGACAGCGCATCCGGCCATTTCTCCTGGTCGCTCAGCGCATTGCCGATCTTGGCATAGCCGACCGAGAGGTCGCGCTTCAGCTCGCTGTTGTCCGGGTCGCGGTCCACCAGCCGCTCGACGATCGACTGGCTGGCCCGATAGGCCGCGAGCGCGCCAACCGCATCGCTGCGCTCGCGCTTGAGGTCGCCGATCGTCGTATGGCTGACAGAGACATCGCGCTGCCGCTCTGGATCCTGTGGCTTCTTGTCGGCCAGCGCCAGCCGGATATCCAGGCTTTGCTCATAGGCCGCCTGCGCATTGTCCAACTGGCCGGCGGTGCGCGCCAGCGCGCCGATCTCGTCATAGCTGATGGTCAGGTCGCGCTGCAACTCGGCGCGCTCCGGTTCGTTGTCGGCAAGCTGCTTCTTGATCGACAGGCTTTCCTGGTAGATCTGCGCGGCCCCGGCCAGGTCGCCTTGCGTCACCAGCACATCGCCGATCTTGTCGTCGGCCGTGGCGAAGTCGCCGAACCATGGCAGACGATCGGGCTCGGCCGCGGTCAATTCCCGGAGCATGGTTCTGGCGGCCTGATAGTTCTCAAGCGCTTCCGGCAGGTCGCCCTGCACCAGCCTGATGTTGCCGAGCTTGATGTGGCTGACGGCAAAATCGCGCTTGACGCTCGGATCGCTTTCATGGGCCGAACGCAGCTCGAGATTGGATACAAGCGCCGTAAAGGCGCGGCCTGCGGCATCGGTGTTGCCAACGAGCATATAGAGCTTGCCGAGGTCGTCCAGCGTCCGGATCTGGCGGTCGGCATCGTCCAGCGCCAGCGAGGTTTGCCCGGCCTCGCCGTAAAGGGCCAGCACTGATTCGTAGTCCTTGATGGCCGTGGCATAGTCGAGATCGGCTCGTGCCGCACCGCCGGACAGGAAACGCGTCGCCGCCTCGGACAGCGTGCGGCCGACGAAATTGGCCCTCAAGGCGTTGCGCGAGACATTGTCGATATCGGCGGCCTTGGCGAGGATGGCGCGCGCGCCGTCGAAAGCGCCGAGCGATAGCTGCTCCTCGGCCTGCCGGCGCAGTTCCGTCACTTGCGGATCATCGGAGGCGAGCGTCCTCATTTCGCTGCGCACCTTGACGAAGGCGTCGGCCGCCTCATGCAGCCTGGCGTTCAGGCTGTCCGCCGAGAGGTGGCTGGCGTCGGAGCTGATCAGCGCGCCATAGAGCGGCGCCAGCGGCATGTCGGCATCGCTGGCGATCTGCTCGACCTCGCCGCGCATCTGAGGCGTCACGTCGGCCATGGCGAGCAGCAGGCGCTCGCGCTCCGGCAGTTGTTCCTTGGCCGCTGCGGCAAAGAACAGCTTCGGCAGGCCGCTCTCGACATAGGGCAGCTGCTTGCCGCGCGACAAGTCATAGACCTCCTGCTGCACCAGCGTCAGCACCGAGCGGATCTCGAGCCCGTCAGTGCCGAGATATTTGGTCAGCGCTGTCGTGAACGGCGAGTTCTCGCCGGTCCCGTCGGCCGCCGTCTCACCTGGCGCTGCCGAAAAGGCGAACAGGATGTTTTCGGCGCGGCCAATTCGGCCGAGCCCCGGCCTAACTTTCTCCGCGACGTCCTTTGCCAGCGATGTCACGCCTCGACCTTCGCTCACCGTGCCCGAAAACGGATCGCTGCGGCAGGCGTCGAGCATGATCAAGCCAACCTTGGCTGTGGCGGCCACGGCGTCGCGCACCTCCTCCAGTGGTAGGCTGGTCTTCTCCAGAGCATCGAGCGAGGACACGTCGGCATCGACCGGAAGCAACCGGTTGTCGCCTGATATCTCGACGCCGTGGCCGGAGAAATAGGCCAGCGCAACGTCGGCGCCTCTGGCATCCTGGCGAAAATCGTCGAGCGCGCGGCGCATGCGCCGCAGATCGCGATTGGTTTCGAGAACGACCTCGAAGCCGAGCTTCTTCAGCGCCGCCTCCATTGCCTCGCCGTCATGGACCGGATTGGCGAGCGGCCGGACCAGCCGGTAGTTATCGATGGCGATGACCAGCGCCACGCGCCGCTCCGCCACTGCCGCGGCGGTGGTCGTGAGCATCAGCAGCAAGGCAAACAGCAAACGCAAGGCGAACTGCCCCCCGGCTCGTTCATCTGCGCGAACATTCCATCTCTTTATGGCATGAGCAAGCCGGGCTTTTGGCGCAAGGCCGGCGCGTCAGGCAGCCCGCATCGGCTTCAAAGCCTCGCTCCAGCGCAGCAGCTCGTCGAGCATGGTCTTGGCGCCGCCCTGCACCTGCTCGCTGGCGTTGAAAGCGCCTTTTTCGTCGAGCAGTTTCTGATACATCGGCAGCGCGACACCTTCCGGGATCGGCATGACGCCCACCGAGGTCAGCAGTGGCTTCAGCGCCTGCGCCGCGCGCAGGCCGCCGGACACGCCGCCATAGCTGAAAATGCCGGCGGGCTTGTATGTCCATTCGCGCAGCAGATAGTCGATCGCGTTGACGATCGCCGGCGCCACGAAATAATTGTATTCCGGCGCGACGAAGACAAAGGCATCGGCGGCATCGATGGCTTTCGACCAAGCCTTGGTATGGTCGTTCTGGTATTTGCCAAGCCTTGGATGGTGCGGCTCGTCCAGCACCGGCAGATTGAACACCGCGATGTCGGTCAGCACCGGCTCGAATTTCCCGTGTTCGCGCGCGAATCTCTCCAGCCAGTCGGCGAAAACCGGTCCGGCGCGGCCTGGCCGCGTGCTGCCGATGATGATGTTCAACTGGTGCTTCAAGGCTGGCTCCCAAGGCTGGCGGTATCTGTTGGTGACCGTGACCTATGGCAGAGCATGGCTGTGGACAAGGCGACACCGCCAGGAGGGCGGTCACAATCGGCTGAACGGACTGTCTGCCGCACATCCCAGGCCGCACAATTTGCGCCTGCCGTCCGGTCACATGGACGCCCGGGTCGCCAGCCACTACATTGTGGTATCAGCGGAGCAGCCCATGGACGTCCAGCCCGCCCCCTTTGTTCCCCCGGCGCCGAAGCCTCGCACGACGCCGCCCTCGACGCTGGAGATGATCCGCATCGTCTACCGCAACCCGCTCGAACTGTGGGGGGAGCATACCTACAACGAGCCCTGGATTTCGGCGAGTGGCGTTGGTGGACATCTGATTGTTGCCAACGATCCCGGCCTGATCCGCCACGTGCTGGTCGACAACGCCAAGAATTACAAGATGGCGACTGTGCGCCAGAAAATCCTGCGGCCGATCCTGCGCGACGGCTTGCTGACCGCCGAGGGCGAGGTGTGGAGGCGGTCGCGCAAGGCGATGGCGCCGGTGTTCACGCCGCGCCATATCTTCGGCTTTGCCCAGCCGATGCTTCGGCGCACGAGGGAGTTCATCACGCGATATGAAGGCGGCAGCATGTCCGACATCGCCCATGACATGACGCTGCTCACTTACGACATCCTGGCCGAAACGCTGTTCTCCGGTGAGATCGCGGGCGGGCCCGGCAGTTTCGCCAACGAGATCGACCGCCTGTTCGAGACGATGGGCCGCGTCGATCCGCTCGACCTGTTGCGCGCGCCCGACTGGCTGCCACGCCTGACCCGCATCCGCGGCCGCAAGACCATGGCCTATTTCCGCAAGATCGTCACCGATACGGTCAAGATGCGCGAGGAGAGATTCAAGCGCGATCCCGATGCCGTGCCGCAGGATTTCCTGACGCTGCTGCTCAAGGCCGAAGGCCCTGATGGGCTGACGCGAGCCGAAGTCGAGGACAACATCATCACCTTCATCGGCGCCGGCCACGAGACTACGGCGCGCGCGCTTGGCTGGACGCTCTATTGCCTTGCGGAATCCCCGTGGGAGCGCAACCGGGTCGAGCAGGAGATCGACCGCGTACTGGCGAGCGAGCCCGATCCGACGAAGTGGCTCGACGCCATGCCGCTGACGCGCGCTGCCTTCGACGAGGCGCTCCGGCTTTATCCGCCGGCGCCGTCCATCAACCGCGAGCCGATCGAACCGGAAATGTGGAAGGATCTCTATATCCCGAAGCACGCCGCTGTGCTGGTGATGCCGTGGGTCGTCCACCGCCACCGGAAGCTTTGGGACAGGCCGGATGCCTTCCTGCCGGAACGCTTCCATCCGGGAAACCGCGAAAAGATCGACCGCTTCCAGTATCTGCCGTTCGGTGCGGGCCCGCGCGTCTGCATCGGCGCCAGCTTCGCCATGCAGGAGGCGATCATCGCGCTGGCGATAATGCTGTCACGCTTCCGCTTCGACACCACCGCGGAGACGAAACCGTGGCCGGTACAGAAACTCACCACCCAGCCGCAAGGTGGCTTGCCGATGCAGGTCACGCCCCGCCAGGTGTGATGATATTCAGGTAATGCCGGCCTGCGAACGATGGCCTCCTGCGCTTCCGGTACTCACGTACCAAAAGTACGCTCCGTTCCGGTTCTCGGATTCCACCGCTCTCGGCTCGGCCTGACCTGAATCTCAACACACCTTCAAGCTGAATGAATTATGCCGCGGGCTTGCGCTGGAACTGGCCGGCGGCGCGGTAGCGCCAGAGGTAGCTGGGCACGATCGTCGCGATCGATTGCGGCTGGATGCCAAGCCCGGCGAGTGTCCGGTTGGCCTTGACCGCCGCGTCCGACACGATGTTGTGCTCGCGCAGCTGTATCACCTGGTCCTTGGTCAGCAGCGGATTGGGCAAGAGGCCGAGGATCGAGGCCAGGATGTTGGCCACCCACCACGGCACCGGCACCAGCATGCGCTTGCGTTCGATCACTTGGAGCAACTCTTCCATGCATTCCTTGAATGTGAGTACCTTGGGGCCGCCGAGTTCATAGATCTGACCGCCATCGACCTTGCCGTCGACCGAGCGCGCCACTGCTTCGGCGACGTCGCCGACATAGACAGGCTGGAATTTGGTCTGGCCGCCTCCGATCAGCGGCAGCACCGGCGAATAGCGCGCCATGTTGGCGAAGCGGTTGAAGAAGGCATCCTCAGGCCCGAAATTGATCGATGGCCGGAAAATGACGGCGTCCTTGATCGTCTCCAGGACGGCCTTTTCGCCGAGCGCCTTGGTGCGCGCATAGTCCGATCCGGAGTTCAGGTCGGCGCCAAGCGCGGAAATATGGGTGAGGCCGGCGCCGACGGCGCGCGCTGCCTCGGCCACGGCGCGGGCGCCGAACTCGTGCACGGCGGGGAATTTCTGCCGGCCGCTCTCATGCAGGACGGCGACCAGATTGACGACGTGGTCGGCACCCTGCACGGCACGGTCTACCGACCAGCGCACGCGCACATTGGCCTGCACCGGCTGGATCTGGCCGACATTGCCGAGCGGCTGCAGATGGCCGGCGAGATCGGGTCGCCGGCAGGCGACGCGGATGCGATAGCCGCGCTTTGCCAGCGCGCGCACGACATGGCGGCCGACAAAGCCTGACCCGCCAAAGACGACGACGAGCTTTGGGGTCTGCAGGATTTCGGTCATGGCTGGCTCCGGCGCTCGCAAGCTTGGCTGAAGCCGTTTCATAATCGGTTTCGCGCCAAAGGCAAAGGGTGACGCGTGGTCGCTGCCAGCCTTATCGGAACGCCTCGCCGATGCAGGCAACGACCAAATGGCGGTTGCCGCCATGAAGGATGAAAACAGCAGGGCCGCCGCCCAAAGAAGTGGATGAAAACGCAGAAAACCCCGCCGAAGTGGGGCTTTCCGGGTGACATCCATACGAAGTCAGGGGCCGACGGAGCGGCCTGACCTGAGACGGTATCAGGAGGGCGTGAAGCAAGCACGCCCACCCCAGCCCTGAACATCCGACATGGTGCCGCCGATCTTTCTTGCAGGCCGCGATTAAGTCGGCGCTGCAGTTGGCGGTTTGCTGCTCCCCCCGGTGTGGATCTGGCAAGCTCGCCTTGCCCTGGACAAAGCTGGGTCGCGGCAGCGCGCAGAAAGGTTCAGCGGGGCGCAAAGAAAATTGCACCGCGCCGCGTCTCTGGCGGGCAGAGTCCAGATAACTATCTGATATCCAATGAGTTATTCAGGAAGAATAGCGCGCCGCGAATTCGGAAATGCGCTGCACCACGGCCTTGGACGCGGTGATGCCACGCGCTTGCGCCTTCTCTGTGGCCTCAGCGCGGGCACGACCGGGCACGTGCACGCCGAAGCGCCGCCGCAGCCGGTCGAGCTGGTCCTTCATGCGCTGCTCGAAATCCGGATCGAGCAGCTTGGGTTCGATGGCAAGGACGAACAGCCCGGTGCCGGGACTGTCCGGTCCGCCGCCGAACCATGGCGCGTCGAGCGACCAGTTGGCGCCCGACAGGCCCGCCGCCAGTACTTCGACCATCAGCGCGATGTTGGCGCCGCGCTGGCCGCCGAAGGCAAGCATGGCACCCTTCATGGCGGCGGCCGGATCGGTGGTCGGGTTGCCGCTGGCGTCCAGCGCCCAGCCTTCGGGGATTGTCTTGCCGTCCTCGGCCGCCTTGCGGATGTTGACGAAAGCGGTGGCGCTCGACGACTGGTCGATGACCAGCGGCGCGCCGTCGGCGGCGGGTGCGGCAAACGACATCGGATTGGTGCAGTAGACCGGCTTCACCGAGCCGGAGCCGGCGAGCACGGCCGGGCCGTTGGTGGCGGCGAACGACACCAGCCCCTGTGCTGCCAGCCGGCCAGTAAAATAGCCGAGCGCGCCGCATGTATAGGCGTTCTTCTGCGAGAAGATGGCGACGCCGAACAGTCTTGCCGTCTTGGCGAGGTCATCGATGGTGCGGTCGAAGCCGGTATGCGCCAGCCCGCCGCGCGCGTCGGAGAGGTAGATCGCCAACGCCGGCCGGGTGATCACCGGGTCTGCGTTGCCGTCGATGCGGCCGGCTTCCAGCGCCTCGAGGTAATCGATGAAATGCGAAAACCCGACGGAGGAAACCCCTTCCGACTCGGCTGATATGATCGAAGCGGTTAGCGATTGTGCCGCTTCCTCATTGGCGCCGGCGCCGAGTGCCGCCATCCGGCACAGTCCTTTTGCCTGATCGAGACTGAGTTGCATCACAATGAGTTCCTGGGCGAATGGCAAGTAGGGAGCAGCGGAAATAGCGGAAATATCGAGTGCTTACTATTCGCTATTCGCTAACTCGCTAGCCGATCTTGTTCGGGATCCTGGCTTCGATCCTGCCGAAGGCGAAGACCAGAATACCGGTGATCGTCATGTAGATCAGCGCCAGCAGCAGCAAGGGTTCGTAGGTGAGGTAGGTATCCTGCCGCACCTTGGACGAAACAGCGAAGATGTCGATCACGCTGATCGTCGCCACCAGCGGCGTCGACTTCAATTGCAGCACGGTCTCGCCGGTCAGCGTCGGCAGCGCCCGGTAGATGGCTTGCGGCAACCAGATGCGCCGGAATGCCTTCCAGCGGCTCATGCCGAAGGCGCGGGCGGCCTCGAGTTGCCCCTTGGGCACGCCGGCAAAGGCACCGCGCATCACTTCACCTTCATAGCCGGCAAAAGACAAGGTCAACGCCAGTACGCCATAGGGCCAGGCTTGCCGCAGATACGGCCACATCCAGGATCCACGGATCCACGGATATTGTGGAAACAGCGAGCCCAGGCCGTAATAGAGCAGCCACAGCTGGATCAGCAGCGGCGTGCCCCGGATCACCGTGCAGAACACCTTGGCGGGCGCGGCGAACCAGAAGGAGCCGGTGGCCTGCGCCAGCCCGAGCGGCACGGCGAGCAGGAAGCCCAGAATGCAGGTGACGGCCAAGATCCACAGCGAGCGCCAGATGCCGATCAATCCCATCTCATAATATTGCGGCAGCCAGTCCCAGCGCATGAAAAACGCCGCCGACAGAACCAGCCCGAGTGCGATCAGGATCAGCACGATACGGTGCGGCTGCAGCCACAGCGACGTCCGCGCGACGACGTTGATGATAGCCGCCTCGTTGGCCATCAGCGCGCCTCCTTCAGCGAAGGCATGCCGCGCCGCGACCAGGCCTCGACCCGGCCGATGAGGAGGTTGGAAAACAACGACAACAGCAGATAGAGCACGCCCGCGGCGAAGAAGAAGGTGAAATAGGCTTTGGTGACGCCGGCGGCCTGCCGCGTTGCCAGCGCCAGCTCGTAGAAGCCGACGACCGCCAGCAGTGCAGTGTCCTTGGTGGCGATCAGCCAGAGATTGGCGAGGCCCGGTATGGCGAAGGGCAGCATTGCCGGCAAGGTGATGCGCCGCAAGAGGAGGCCGGGAGACATTCCATAGGCGCGGGCGGCTTCGATTTGCCCTTGCGGAATGGCCAGGATCGCGCCGCGTATCACCTCGGTCGAATAGGCGCCCTGGACAAAGCCGAGCACGGCGATGCCGGCGGCAAGGCCACTAATGTCGACGCGCTGATAACCCATTGCCGTCAGCGCCTGGTTGATCAGGTCGGTTCCGGCGTAATAGAGCAGCAGGATCAGCACCAGTTCGGGCACGGCGCGCACGATGGTCGTGTAGACCACAAGCAAATCGCGCACCACCGGGCCGCCATAAAGCTTGCCGTAGGCGCCGCAGGTGCCGATCAAAAGACCGAGACATGTGGCGCCCAGCGCGATCTCGATCGAATGCAGCAGTCCAACCAAAAGGGTCCCGCCCCAGCCCGGCGCATTGGGCGAGAGAAGTTCGATGATGCCGGCCGCCGAGGCCGAAAGAAATGCGTCGATCAGCGTCGCCCCCGGATTGCTGGCTCTAACCGCCGACGGCTGCGTCGGCGGCAAACATGCCTGGGAAAGATCGGGCAGGAGGGGCATGGCGCTGGCGCCATGCCCCTCGGCTCATGCGAGGATTGTCAGTTCGACTGCGCGCCGCCGCCGCCGTAAATGTCAAAATCGAAGTACTTCTTCGAGATCTCGTCGTATTTGCCGTTGGCGCGGATCGCCTTGATGCCGGCGTTGATCTTGTCCTTCAACTCGGTGTCTTCCTTGCGCACGCCGGCGCCGACGCCCGGTCCGAGCACTTCGTCATCCGGTGCCACCATGCCCTTCAGATCGCAGCAGGCCTTGCCCTGGTCCGATTTGAGAAATTCGCCAAGCGCGATGGAATCGGCCTGCACCGCGTCGAGGCGGCCGGCCGCAAGATCGTTGTTGGCTTCGTCCTGGGTCTGGTATTCCTTGATTTCCGCCGCTCCGGTGAAGTGCTTCTTGGCGTAGACGGCGTGCACGGTCGACACCTGAACGCCAATGACCTTACCCTTGAGGTCGTCCGGAGTGGCGCCGAATTTCTGGTCCTTTGGCCCGATGATCGCCGTCGGCGTGTTATAATATTTGTCCGAGAAGTCGATCGTCTTCTTGCGCTCGTTGGTGATCGACATCGAGCTGACGATGAGGTCGATCTTCTTCGTCGTCAGCGCCGGAATGATGCCGTCCCAGGCAACCGGGGTAATGACGCAGTCAAGCTTCTCTTCGGCGCAGACGGCGTCGATGAACTCGATCTCCCAGCCGACCCACTTGCCCGATGCATCGGGCGAGGTGAAGGGTGGATAGGGTTCGGCGGCGACGCCGATCTTGACTGGATCGGCCTTGGCCACCCCCATCGCAGCGACGCCGAGCAGCAGCGCTGCGGCGAATGTCTTCAGAACGGTCTTCATTTCACGACTCCCAGTTTGTTGTTGGTTCCCGGTTTCTCCCGCCCCGGCCTGTTCCTAGCCGATGTTGCGGATGAACTGCTTCAGCCTTTCGGATTTCGGTGCGCCGAAGATCTGCTCCGGCGGCCCCTCTTCCTCGACCAGCCCGTTGTAGAGGTAGACGACATGCGTCGCGACCTCACGGGCAAACTTCATCTCATGGGTGACCAGCACCATGGTGCGGCCCTCGCGTGCCAGGTCGCCGATCACCTTCAGAACTTCGCCGACCAGCTCAGGGTCCAGCGCCGAGGTCGGCTCATCGAAAAGCATGACGCGCGGATTGATGGCCAGCGCCCGGGCGATAGCGGCCCGCTGCTGCTGGCCGCCCGACAGATAGGCCGGATAGACGTCGCGCTTTTCGGCAAGGCCGACGCGGGCGAGCAGCTTTTCGGCCTCTGCGATCGCCACATCGCGCTTGACGCCAAGCACGTGCACCGGAACCTCGATGACGTTCTCGATCAGCGTCATGTGGCTCCACAGGTTGAAGTTCTGGAACACCATGCCGAGCTTGGAACGGATGCGCTCGATCTGCTTGCGATCGGCCGGAACCGTGTGGCCGTGGCTGTCGGCCTTGAGCTTGATCTCTTCGCCATTGACGCGGATGATACCGCTGGTCGGATTTTCCAGGCAGTTGATACAGCGCAGCAGCGTCGACTTGCCCGAGCCCGAGCCACCGATAATGGCGATCACCTCGCCGTCACGCGCCGACAGCGACACGCCCTTCAGCACATGCAGCTCACCGAACCTCTTGTGCAGGTTCTCGACATGGATGGCTTCGGCGGCGCCGTCCTGCGCCGTGTATTTCAGTGCGGATGCGGCGCTTGTAACCGTCATCCCTTCGACGCTCCGCGGCGCGGTAGAATCGGTCGCTGCTGGTATCTTTTACCCATTACCCGTCACTGACAGAGTTCCCATTCTCAGGATGGACCGTTCCGCTTGCCTCCGTCAACCATGGTTTTTGGACTATTGATCGGAGCTTGCCGTAGTGGTTAGTGGCGGCAACGAACGTTTCGGGAGAATTGAGTGGGCAAATCATACGGGTCGCAGTCCATGGCCGGACCCCTGAAACGCGTACTGATGCGGTCCGCCGCCAGCGCCATGCGTCATGCCAGGGCACAGGAATGGCACTATGGTCCAGGCTTCGATCCGCAAAAGGCCGCAGCCCAGCATGAGCAGCTGTCCGGCATGGTCGCGGCTTCCGGCGCCGAGATCGAATGGCTGACGGATGCCGATGACGCGCTGGCCGATTCCGTCTTCACCCACGATCCGTCGCTGATGACCGATCATGGCGCGATTATTCTCTCGATGGGCAAGGCATTGCGCCAGGCCGAGCCCGGCCTGCATGAGGCAGCGTACGAGCGCATGGGCATTCCCATCCTTGGGCGCCTCGAAAGCCCTGGCCAGGTGGAAGGCGGCGACTGCGTCTGGGTCGATGCGACCACGCTGGCCGTCGGTCGTGGCGTGCGCACCAACCAGGACGGTATCCAGCAACTCGCTAATCTGCTCTCGCCCAAGGGGATTTCGGTCTTCGGCTTCGATCTGCCGCTCTGGCATGGCGAGGAGGCCTGCCTGCATCTGATGTCGGTGATCAGTCCGCTCGCCGACGATCTGGCGCTGGTCTACGCGCCCTTGCTCCCGGCCGCCTTCTACCAGATGCTGCGGGCGCGCGGCGTCAAGCTGGTCGAGGGCGATGCCGGCGAGTTCTTCGCCTCCAACGGGCTCAGCCTCAACGTGTTGCCGACCGCGCCGCGCCAGGTCATCGCCGTTGCCGGTTTTCCCAGGACAGCGGCTGCCATGCAGGCCGCCGGCTGCGTGGTCTCCACCTTCGAGGCGGATGCGCTGTGCATCGCCTGCGAAGGCGGCCCGACCTGCCTGACGCGGCCGGTGCTACGCCAATGACCAACATTGGCCCGACCGTCGGCGAGGCGCTCATTTCGCTGCTCGAAGCCCATGGTGTCGACACGGTCTTCGGCATTCCCGGCGTGCACACAGTCGAGCTCTACCGGGGGCTGGCGCGCTCCAACATCCGCCATGTCACGCCGCGTCATGAACAGGGCGCCGGCTTCATGGCCGACGGCTATGCGCGCGCCAGCGGCAGGCCGGGCGTTGCCTTCGTCATCACCGGACCGGGGCTGACCAACACCATCACCGCCATGGGTCAGGCGCGTGCCGATTCGGTGCCGATGCTGGTCATCTCCGGGGTTAACGCCACGCCGACCCTGGGCAAGGGCCTCGGCTTCCTGCATGAACTGCCAGACCAGCGCGGCATGATGGAAAAGGTTGCGCTGTTTTCGCATCGCGTCACCCAGGCCAGCGAATTGCCAGGTGCGCTGGCGCAGGCCTTCGCGCTGTTCTCATCGGCCCGGCCCGGGCCGGTGCACATCGAGATTCCGACCGACGTCATGGTCAAGCCGGCGGACGGCATCTCCGCCGTGCTGAGCAATGCGCCGCCGCCCGCGCCCGAAGCCGCCGCAATTGCCAGCGCTGCCAAACTCGTCACCGCCGCGCGCCGCCCGCTGATCCTGGCCGGGGGCGGCGCCAAGCGCGCCGAGGCGCCATTGCGGCGTCTGGCCGAACGGCTGGGAGCGCCGGTCGTCCAGACCGCCAACGCGCGCGGCCTGCTGCATGGTCATCCGCTTTGCGTGCCGGCCAGCCCCAGCCTGAAGGCAGTGCGGGCGCTGATGGCCGAAGCCGATCTGGTGATTGCCGCCGGAACCGAATTCGGCCCGACCGACTACGATGGCTACAGCGATGGCGGCTTCGTCCTGCCCGTCAACCTGATCCGCATCGATATCGGCGCGGACCAGCTTGCCCGCCGCCCAGCGACGGTTTCGATCCAGGCCGATTGTGCCGAGGCGATCGAGGCGCTGCTTCCGCAAATCAGCCATGTTCCGGCAAGCGAGAGCGGCCCTTTGCGCGCCGCCGCGGCACGGAAAGCGGCCTTCGCAGAGCTCAATCCGACGCTGCAGGCGCAGGTGCGCGCCGTCGAGACGATCCGCAACGCGCTGCCTGGCGCACTCATCGTCGGCGATTCGACGCAGCCGATCTATGCTGCCAACCTCTATTATGACCATGATCGGCCAGGCGGCTGGTTCAATGCCGCGACAGGTTTCGGCGCACTCGGCTATGGCCCGCCGGCGGCGATCGGCGCAGCTCTTGCGGTGCCCGAGGCGCCGGTCGTCTGCCTCACCGGTGACGGCGGCTTCCAGTTCACGCTGCCGGAACTGGGCGCCGCGCTCGATGCCCGGGCGCCCGTGATCTTCATCGTGTGGAACAATCGCGGCTATCGCGAGATCGAAACCTCGATGCTCGATGTCGGCGTCGAGCCGGTGGGCGTGTCGCCGGCACCGCCGGATTTCTGCAAGCTGGCTGAGGCCTATGGCATCGGCGCCGAACGGCTTGCCGATATCGACGCTCTGGCAGATGCGCTGAAGCGCGCGCGGGCCACCGGACTGCCGCGCGTCATCGAAATCACGGTTGACTGAACACCGGTGGCGCGGGCTTCCCGTCGCGGCTGCATGACCCATAGCTGGCCCGTGGCTGGACGCATGCAAAGACGCAACGACTGCCATGTCGAGATTTCAATTGAGTGATGGCGCGAAAGGCGCGACGCTTCGCGTCGGCGGCGCAAGAAACGACCTAACGATAAAAAAATGACAGGAGCGGTCCAAGATGACGGAAACCCTTGAAGGCAAGCATATCGTCGTGACAGGTGGAACCGGCGCGCTCGGCGGTGCGGTTGTCGGCAAACTGCTGAGTGACGGCGCGATCTGCCATGTGCCCAATGCCCATGCCGCCGCGCCATCGCATTTCCCCTTCACCGCGCATGATCGTGTCAAGCTGGTGCACAATGTCGATCTCTCGGACTCCGCCAAGGTCGAGGCGTTCTACAGCCAGGTTCCGGACCTGTGGGGGTCGATCCACCTGGCCGGCGGCTTTACCGGGGCGCCGGTGGAAAAGATCGAGTCGGCTTCCTTTGCCGAGATGATGGATACCAATGCGCGCACCGCCTTCCTGTGCTGTCGTGCGGCGGTGCGCTCGATGCTGGCGTCAGGCACGGCAGGCCGCATCGTCAACATCGCTGCACGGGCGGCACTGGAACCGCGCAAGGGCGCCGGCTCGGTCGCTTACGCCGCCAGCAAGGCGGCGGTGGCAGCGATGACGGTGGCGATGGCCGAGGAGCTGAAGCACAACGGCATCCTGGTCAACGCCGTGGCGCCGTCGACGCTCGACACGCCGGCAAACCGCGCCGATATGCCGGATGCCGATGTCACCAGATGGGTCAGCCTCGAAGCCGCCGCCGAAGCCATCGCTTATCTAGCCTCGCCGGCCAATCAGGCGATGAGCGGCGCGCTGGTACCGCTTTACGGCAGGGCGTAACCTTCCAACCTTTTACATTGGTCAAAGAAAAACCCCGCCGGATCGCTCCGGCGGGGTTTTGTTTTCGAGCCTATGCGAAGAGGCTTAGCTGCCCTGCTTCTTCAGCGCGGCACCCAGGATGTCGCCCAGCGAAGCGCCGGAGTCGGTCGAGCCGTACTGAGCGACGGCTTCCTTCTCTTCTGCGATTTCCAGCGCCTTGATCGAGACCTGCAGCTTGCGGGTCTTCTTGTCGAAGGCGATGACGCGGGCGTCGACCTTCTGGCCGACGGTGAAGCGCTCGGGGCGCTGCTCGTCGCGATCACGGCTCAGATCTGAGCGCTTGATGAAGGTCTCGATGCCGCTGTCGACCAGCCGCACTTCCAGACCGCCATCCTTGACGCCGATGACTTCGCAGGTGACGACCGCGTTCTTGCGCAGTTCGCCTGAAGTCGCCGCCTCGCCGACCGTATCCTTGGCCAGCTGCTTGATGCCGAGCGAGATGCGCTCCTTGTCGATATCGACGTCGAGCACCTGCGCCTTGACCATATCGCCGCGATTGTACTCTTCGATGACCTGTTCGCCCGGACGGGTCCAGTCGAGGTCGGAAAGGTGCACCATGCCGTCCACGTCGCCTTCGAGGCCGATGAACAGGCCGAACTCGGTCTTGTTCTTGACCTCGCCCTCGACCTGGCTGCCGACCGGATGGCTCGAGGCGAAAGCCTGCCACGGATTCTCGAGCGTCTGCTTGAGGCCGAGCGAGATGCGGCGCTTGGCCGGATCGACCTCGAGCACCACCACGTCGACTTCCTGCGTCGTCGACAGGATCTTGCCGGGATGCACGTTCTTCTTCGTCCACGACATTTCCGAAACGTGGATGAGACCCTCGATGCCCGGCTCCAGCTCGACGAACGCGCCGTAGTCGGTGATGTTGGTGACGGTACCCTTGATCTTCTTGCCGATCGGGAACTTGGTTCCGATCTCGGACCACGGATCGCTCTCGAGCTGCTTCATGCCGAGCGAGATACGGTGGGTTTCCTGGTTGATGCGGATGATCTGCACCTTGACCGTCTGACCGATGTTGAGGATTTCGGTCGGATGGTTGACGCGGCGCCATGCCATGTCGGTGACATGCAGCAAGCCGTCGATGCCGCCGAGGTCGACGAACGCACCGTAATCGGTGATGTTCTTGACGACGCCTTCGACAACCTGGCCTTCTTCGAGGTTCTGCACGATTTCCGAACGCTGTTCGGCGCGGCTCTCCTCGAGCACGGTACGGCGCGACACCACGATGTTGCCGCGGCGGCGATCCATCTTGAGGATCTCGAAGGGCTGCGGGTTGTGCATCAGCGGGGAGACGTCGCGGATCGGGCGGATATCGACCTGGCTGCGCGGCAGGAAGGCCACGGCGCCGTCGAGGTCGACGGTGAAGCCGCCCTTGACCTGGTTGAAGATGACGCCTTCGACGCGCTCACCCTTGGTGAACTTCTCTTCGAGACGGACCCAGCTCTCTTCGCGGCGGGCCTTCTCACGCGAAAGCATCGCTTCGCCAAGCGCGTTCTCGATGCGCTCGACATAGACTTCGACGGTGTCACCGACCTTGAGGGTGGTGTCCTTGCCCTTGACGCCGAATTCCTTCAGCGGCACGCGGCCTTCGACCTTGAGGCCGACGTCGATGATGGCCATGTCCTTTTCGATCGCGGTGATCGTGCCCTTGACGACCTGGCCTTCGCCGGAATGGCCTGTGGTAAATGATTCTTCGAGCAGGCTCGCGAAATCATCGCGAGTGGGATTTGCAGCTGACATTGTTTCTCCTGGAATGTCCCGCATCTCAAGCGGGACGGGCGCCGTGGGTTAGCGTTGCGTTAGCCTGCCGGCGTTCCGGGCTACAAAAGCCCTGGGCCGCTCTTTAAGCGGCAATTCCGGCGCATGAAGAATGCTGGCAGGCTGGTTCGTGCCCGATATGGGTGTCTTCTTCGCCTCCGACAACGGAAACGCGAGGGAAAAACCCGGATCAGGCGTTGTCTCTCTTGGCCAACACGTCGTCGATGATCGCCTTGGCTGCGAGAAACGCGGCTTCTATAGCCATTTCGCTGGTATCAAGCAAGTGCGCGTCGGTCGCCGGCTTCAATGGCGAGTCGGCGCGGCCCATGTCGCGCTCGTCGCGGCGCACGATATCGGCAAGGATTTCGGCGAAATCGGCGGTGCCGCCGATGCTCTCGATCTCGGCCAGCCGGCGCTTCGCGCGCACCTCGGCGCTCGCCGTCACATAGAGTTTGATGTCGGCGTCGGGGCAGACGACGGTGCCGATGTCGCGCCCATCGAGCACCGCGCCCGGCGGCGTCTTGGCAAAGGCGCGCTGCTTTTCGACGAGGATACGTCGCACGGTCGGGAAAACGGCGACCTTCGAGGCCGCCTCGCCGACCGCATGCGCCGACAGCACCGCCCCATCGAGCTTTGCCAGGTCGACCTGGCGGGCCGCGGTTTCAGCCGCCGAGACATTGTCGAGCGGCAGCGCGTGCTGGATCAGCGCGTAGGCCACGGCGCGATAGGTGAGACCGGTGTCGAGCAGGTTCAGCCGGTAATGGTCGGCCAGCCGCCGGGCGAGGGTACCCTTGCCGGCGCCGGCAGGGCCGTCAATGGCGATGGTGAAGGGGATGCTCATTGGCTGGCCGCTGCGATCGAAAGGCGCGACAGAGGGGGGTGCTGTCCCGCCAGCATTCCACTTTGGCTCCAACCCATCAATGGTCACCCAATCTCCGCGCCCAACCCCTTCATCAGCCCCATGAATTCCGGGAAACTCGTCGCGATCATTGCCTGATCGTCGATGGTAACCGGCTTTTCCGTGGCCAGCCCCATCACCAGGAAGCTCATGGCGATGCGGTGGTCGAGATGGGTCTGCACGGTCGTGTCGTGGCCGTTGGGGTGTCCGCCGAGGCCCTTGCCGCCCGGTTTGCCGCGCACGGCAAGCGAAGCTTCGCCCTCGGTGCAGTCGACGCCGTTGAGCATCAGTCCTTTGGCGACGGCCGACAGTCGGTCCGACTCTTTCACCCGCAGCTCTTCCAGCCCCTGCATCAGCGTTTCGCCCTCGGCGAAGCTGGCGGCTACCGCGAGTACCGGATACTCGTCGATCATCGACGGCGCCCGCTCGGGCGGCACGGTGACGCCCTTGAGCTCGGAATAACGCACGCGCAGGTCGGCCACATCCTCGCCGCCGGCGTTGCGCGGGTTCAGGATGTCGATCTTGCCGCCCATTTCTTGCAACGTCAGCAGCAGCCCGGTGCGGGTCGGGTTCATCAGCACGTTTTCGATTGTTATGTCCGATCCCGGCACGATCAGTGCAGCCACCAGCGGGAAGCCGGCCGAGGACGGATCGCCCGGCACGGCGATGGTCTGGCCGGTCAGCTTGCCCTGTCCTTCGATGAAGATGTGGCGCACGCCGCGCTCGTCGGTCTCGACCGACAAATTGGCGCCAAATCCCTTCAGCATCTTTTCAGTGTGGTCGCGCGTCATGACCGGTTCGATGACGGTGGTGATGCCCGGCGTGTTCAGCCCGGCGAGCAGCACCGCCGATTTCACCTGCGCCGAGGCCATCGGCACACGATAAGTGATCGGTGCGGCGTGCTTGGGCCCATGCAGCGTGATCGGCATGCGGTCGCCGGGCGTCGCCTTCAGCACCTGCACGCCCATCTGGCGCAAGGGTTCGAGCACCCGGCCCATCGGTCGGCCGGACAGCGAGGCGTCGCCGATGAAGGTGGTTTCCATGTCATAGGTGCCGACAAGGCCCATGGTCAGCCGCGAGCCGGTGCCGGCATTGCCGAAATCGAGCGGGCCTTCCGGCTGCAGCAGCGCGCCGTTGCCGGTGCCACGGATCACCCACTCCGCGCCGCGTTTTTCTATATGCGCGCCCATCGCCTTCATGGCGGCACCCGTGCGCATCACGTCCTCGCCTTCGAGCAGGCCGGTGATGCGGGTCTCGCCAGAGGCAAGGCCGCCGAACATGAAGGAGCGGTGCGAGATCGACTTGTCGCCCGGCACGCGAGCCGTGCCGGAAAGGGCGGATGATTTGCGGGCGGTGGCCGGCTTTGGGGCGGCGGCGTGAGACATGGAATTTCCCTGGACGGAATGCCGGCGGGCCGGCGCTTTTCATTTGTTGCGGCGGTCTCGTATCACGGCGGGCCGAAATGGTCATCCCCCGTGGTCGTCACTGACGCGAGGCCTTCCAATGCATGGTTTTGTGACGCCGGCTTTTCGCTTTGACAGCGCTGCAAACTGTGGTTAAGGGGACCACTCTTTTATTGACGAGGCTTGCCGTGGCAAAAACTGAACTTGGCACAAAACGTATCGACCCGGAGACGGGCCGAAAATTCTACGACCTGAACAAGGACCCGATCGTCTCGCCGTACACCGGCAAGACCTATCCGCGTTCCTATTTCGAGGAAGGCAAGATTGCCGCCCTCGAGGAGGAAGAGGAAGTGGCCGAGAAGGAAGTGGATGCCGAGGAAGAAGAGGGCGTCGAGGTCGTCTCGCTCGAAGAGGCCGACGAGGACGTCAAGGGCGACGACCTGCCGGATCTTGGCGACGACGAGGATGATGTCGATCTCGGCGAAGACGAAGACGATACTTTCCTCGCCGACGAAGAGGAAGAAGACGACGACGTTGCCGACATGATCGGCGTCGGCGACGACGACGACGACGAGGTCTGATCGGCCTTGAAAGTGGGCGTTTGCAGGCTTTCGTGGCCTGCGGCGAAAAAGCGGCTCTCGAAGGCTTGATATTGACGAAAGGCGGGGTTAGAAGCCGCCTGCACTAACGGCGCGGTCTCCAACCCGCGCCGGATCTCTTCGCCGGAAACGGCGCCGGTTGACTGCCGGAAGTGGGGCCATAGCTCAGTTGGGAGAGCGCTTGAATGGCATTCAAGAGGTCGTCGGTTCGATCCCGATTGGCTCCACCAAACAGTCCCTCTGCAAACCTGGCTGTTTCCTTGCGGGATAATCGCGCCTCTTCAAAGGCTTGCCAGCTCGGGAATGGCTTCATGCTGCTCGATCGCCTGTCCGCCGTAGCCGGGTTTCGGAATGGCGAGGCTGCGGCCCACGGTCCATCAAAGCGTAGCACCAATAGTTTGGGTTCGAGCGATGGAGAGAAATTCCACTAACGGCGGCGGAATTGGAATAAACTAACTCTACAGAGTTTATAGAATAAGCAATCTGCACTGGCGATCTGGTTTTCTCCGGACAGGACACGCCATGCCCACTCTTTTGCGCTCCCCCTTTACCAAGCCAGCCATATCCGACCAGGCCAGTCGGCGCACGGGAGGCAGGCCATGACCAAAGATATTCCCGAACGCATCAAGGTGCTCTGGTTTCTGCCGACGCATGGCGACAGCCGTTATCTCGGCACGACGGAAGGCGGCAGGGCCGTCGATCTGCCCTATCTGACGCAAGTGGCGAAGGCCGCCGACACGCTGGGCTACTACGGCGTGCTGCTGCCGACCGGCCGGGCATGCGAGGATTCGTGGGTGATCGCATCGGCGCTGGTGCCACTGACAGAGCGATTGCGTTTCCTTGTCGCAGTACGGCCCGGCCTGCAGTCGCCGACGCTCGCCGCGCGCATGACCGCGACGCTGGATCGCATTTCCAACGGGCGCCTGCTGATCAACGTCGTCACCGGCGGCGATCCGCTCGAGAATAAGGGCGACGGCATCTTCCTGTCGCATGCCGAGCGCTATGAGGTGACGCAGGAGTTCCTGCAGATCTACAAGCGGGTGCTGAGCGGCGAGACGGTCGAGCACGAGGGCAAGCATTTCCGCATCGAGGACGGAAGGCTGCTGTTTCCACCGGTGCAGACGCCCTATCCGCCGCTCTATTTCGGTGGCTCGTCCGACGCCGGATCCGCGGTGGCGGCGCAGGAAATCGACAAGTATTTGACATGGGGAGAGCCGCCCGCCGATGTCGAGCGCAAGCTGGATGGCGTGCGCGAACTGGCGCAGAAGGCCGGCCGCAAGCTCTCCTTCGGCATTCGCCTGCATGTCATCGTCCGCGAAACCACCGAAGAGGCGTGGGCCGCCGCCGACAGGCTGATCAGCCGGCTCGACGACACGACGATCGCTTCGGCGCAGAAGGTCTTTGCCCGCATGGATTCGGTCGGCCAGGCGCGGATGAGCGCGCTGCATGGCGGCAACCGCGCCAAGCTCGAGATCGCGCCCAACCTCTGGGCCGGTGTCGGCCTGGTGCGCGGCGGCGCGGGAACAGCGCTTGTCGGCGATCCCGACACGATCGCTGAGCGCATCGACGAATACCGACGCCTCGGCATCGACACGTTCATCCTGTCCGGCTACCCGCATCTCGAAGAAGCCTATCGCTTCGGTGAACTGGTGCTGCCGAAATTGCCGACCGATCATCCGGTCAAACTTGCCGCCTCGTCCGTCAACACCGGCCCGTTCGGCGAGACCATCGCCGGCGATCACCGGCCGAAGTCGCTCGCAAGCGCCTCGTGAACGCGCTGCCTTCGGTCCCGCGATTGCACGTCGCCATAATCGGCGGCGGCTTTTCTGGCTCGGCGGTAGCTTGGCAGCTGGCGCGAAGCTATTGGCCGGAGCGCCTGTCGACTTCCGTGATCGAGCCGCGGCCGGTGCTCGGCGGCGGTCTTGCCTATTCCACCGAGGAGCCGTCGCATCGGGTTAATGTTCCGGCCGCCAGAATGAGCATGGCTCCCGACGATCCGCAGCATTTTGCGCGCTGGTTGACTGGCAGCGGAGAATTGCAACTCGACCCGGACGCCATCTGGAAGAACGGCGATGCCTATCCGCGCCGGCGCGTGTTCGGCCGCTATGTTGCCGAGCATCTGGCGCCCCATCTCAGTTCCGGCGTTATCCGTCATGTCGAGGGTCTCGCGACACGCGTGACGCGTGAGACGGATGGGACGGGCTGGACTGTGTACACGCCCAGCGGATCGGTTGCCGCCGACATCGTCGTCCTGGCAGCGACGCATCCGCAGCCTGGAATTCCCACCGCACTGGCCTCGCTGTCTGAAGCATCGGGTTTCATCGCCGATCCGTACGCGCCAGCCGCGCTTGCCGGGATCGCGCCGGACGCACAGGTGCTGATCGTCGGCTCCGGACTGACTTCGGCCGACATGGTCGCCGAGCTCGACCGCCGTGGCCATCGCGGCCGCATCCTGGCGCTGTCGCGCCGCGGGCTGCGCTCGCGCGGCCACCCGGACATCAGGGGCGAACCCTTCGGCGACTTTGCGTCCGCACCGGCCACGACGGCGCTTGGCCTGCTCAAGAACATTCGCGCGACGCTGGCAGCGGCACATGTGGCCAATGTCAACTGGCAGTCCGTCTTCGACCAGCTGCGCCTGCAGGGCCCGGTGCTGTGGGCCGCACTTGCCCCACCGGAGCGGGCAAGGCTGGTCCGCCAGCTGCGGGTGTTCTGGGACGTGCATCGCTTCAGGATCGCCCCGCAGGTCGCTTCCGTGCTCGACCGCCGCCATGCGGCCGGCACATTCGAAACCATCGCTGCCAGGCTTGTCGCATCGAACGATGAGGACGGCAGCCTGGCTGTCAGCTTTCAACGGCGCGGGCAGACGCGGATCGAGACGACGCGCTTCGATGCCATCATCAACACCACCGGCCCGGCGCATCAGCAGGCGCTACAACTGAACCCGGCATTGCGCTCGCTGACTGAAGGCGGGCTGATCAAGGCTGACCGATACGGGCTTGGCATCGAGACGGGTCTCGACAGCCGCGCCGTCGACCGGGATGGCAGGTCGGTCACGACACTCTTCGTCGCCGGCCCGCTGGCACGAGGGACTTTCGGCGAACTTATGGGCCTGCCCGAGGTCGCCCGCCATGCCCAGAACGTCGCGGCCGAAATTGCAAAGCTGGTCGAAGCGCTGCCGCCGGCCGTCAGTGCCAATGCTGCTCGCGGGCTGACATCGGCAACCTGCTGAGCAGAAATTGGTATTTCCGTCCCATGAGGGCCCCAAAAACGGAAAATCCTTCTTTGTATATATATTCTATAAACATAATAAATAATGGCGAAGACCGGCATCGGTCCGGACCGATCAACGACACGGCCTGAATGGGAGACAGTTTATGGCACACGCAGGAGCCGACCCGATCAAATTCGCCTACTGGGTGCCCAATGTTTCGGGCGGCCTGGTGATTTCCAAGATCGAGCAGCGCACCAATCATTCGGCCGAGTACAACCGAAAGCTGGCGCAGATCGCCGAGAAGTCCGGCTTCGACTACGCGCTCAGCCAGATCCGTTTCACCGCCGGCTACGGCGCCGACGAACAGCATGAATCAGTGGCCTTCAGCCATGATCTGCTGGCGGCGACCACCACGCTCAAGGTCATCGCAGCGATCCTGCCCGGACCGTGGAACCCGGCGCTGGCGGCCAAGCAGATCGCCACCATCAGCTATTTGACCAACGGCCGCGTGGCGATCAACCTCGTCTCCGGGTGGTTCCGCGGCGAGTTTCACGCCATCGGCGAGCATTGGCTCGACCATGACGAGCGCTATCGCCGCTCGGAGGAATTCATCCGTGCGCTGCGCGGAATATGGACCGAAGACAGCTTCACCTTCCGCGGCGATTTCTATCGTTTCAACGAATATTCGCTGAAGCCGAAACCGCCGCATCCGCTGCCCGAAATCTTCCAGGGCGGATCGTCACGTGCCGCGCGCGATATGGCATCGCGCGTCTCGGATTGGTACTTCACCAACGGCAACACGCCGGCCGAGATCGCGAAGCAGGTCGACGATATCCAGTCCAAGGCGAGAGCCAACAACCATTCCGTCAAGGTCGGCGTCAACGCCTTTGCCGTCGTTCGCGAGACCGAGGACGAAGCCAAGGCGGTGCTTGCCGAGATCATCGCCAAGGCCAATCCCGAGGCGGTCAACGCCTTTGGCCATGAGGTCAAGAATGCCGGCAAGGCGTCTCCGGAGGGCGAGGGCAATTGGGCGAAATCCTCCTTCGACGATCTGGTCCAGTACAATGACGGCTTCCGTTCGAACCTGATCGGCACGCCGAGGCAGGTCGCCGAGCGCATCGTCGACCTGAAGCGCGCCGGCGCCGATCTCATCCTGCTCGGCTTCCTGCACTTCCAGGAAGAGGTCGAGTATTTCGGCAAGCATGTCATCCCGCTCGTTCGCGAGCTGGAAAACGCCGAGGCGGCAGCGTCGCTGGCGGCAGAGTAGCCCCCACAGCCTGGCCGGACTGGTTCCAGCCAGCAAACGAATGAAGGTTGCCCGGCACGCTCGATCCGTCGAGCGGCCACGGAGACTTGCGCGCCTGCTGAAGACATCGAGGACTGTTGGAATGCCTCTGCCCAGTTACGCCTTAGGAGTGATGGAGGCTTCGGCCTATGCACCGGAAGTCTTTGCGCGCGGCCTACCCTCAAGCTCGTGGCAGCAGCCGTCCGAAGACAGCGCCGAGCCGACGGGAACCGTTGCCGGCGGAGCCTCGCCGCTGCTCTCACTGCAGGGCATCGGCCTGTCGTTTGGCGGCGTCGTGGCATTGGCCGATATCGACCTGTCGGTCCGCCCCGGCGAAATCCGCGCCATCATCGGGCCGAACGGCGCCGGCAAGAGCTCGCTGATCAACGTCATCAGCGGTGTCTACCGGCCGGATCGCGGCCATGTTCAGCTCGACGGCATCTTCTATGCTCAGGTCCCGACGCAGCGGCTGGCGCATCTGGGCGTCGCCAGGACTTTCCAGAACCTTGCGCTGTTCAAGGGTCTCAGCGTCCTCGACAATGTCGCTTCAGGCCTCGCTTACAAGGTCCGCTCCAACTTTGCCGGCCAGGTGCTGGGCATCGGCCGCTCGCGTGCCGAGCAGCGCCACTCGCTCAGCCGCGCCGAACAGATCCTCGAATTCCTCGATCTTGCTGCCGTTCGTGATCGCCTTGCCGGTACGCTGCCTTACGGGCTGCAGAAGCGGGTCGAACTCGCCCGCGCTCTGGTCGCTGAGCCGCGCCTGCTTTTGCTCGACGAGCCGATGGCCGGCATGACTGCAAGCGAAAAGAGCGAGATGGCGGCCTTCGTCCGCGCCGCGCGCGACCGCTTCGCCACCACCGTGGTGCTGATCGAGCATGATGTCGGCGTCGTCATGGGACTGTCCGACCGCATCGCCGTTCTCGACTATGGCCGCAAGATCGCCGACGCCACACCCGAGGAAGTCAGAAACGACCAGCGCGTCATCGATGCCTATCTCGGCGTCGCCTCGGACAATGAGGACGGGGCGGGCATATGATCGCCGATTTCGACTACCAGTTCTTCATCGAAGTGCTCCTCGGCGGCCTGCTTTCCGGCGTCATGTACTCGCTGGTCGCGATCGGCTTCGTGCTGATCTACAAGACCTCGGGCGTGCTCAATTTCGCGCAAGGCGCGATGCTCTTGTTCGCCGCACTCACCTTCGTCAGCCTCGTCGAGCGCGGCATTCCGTTCGCGCTGGCGCTGGTGATCACCTTCGCCATCATGGTGGCGATCGGCATCGCCATCGAGCGCACGGTGCTGCGGCCGCTCACCAACAAGCCGCCGATCACCCTGTTCATGGCGACGCTCGGCCTGTCCTACATCATCGAGGGCGCCGCCCAGCTGATCTGGGGCACGCAGGTCCACGGCCTCGATCTCGGCATCGAGGACGTGCCGCTGGAAATCGGCGGCGTGCTGATCAGCCAGTTCGACATCTTCGCCGCCGTGGTCGCCGCCGGCATGGTCGCCCTGCTGTCGCTGTTCTTCCGCTACACCCGCATCGGCCTCTCCTTCCGCGCTGTCGCCGACGACCAGTTCGCCGCACTCGCGGTCGGCCTCAGGCTGCCCTTGATCTGGGCGACAGTCTGGGCCGCCGCCGGCCTCGTCGCGCTGGTGGCGGGACTGCTCTGGGGCGCACGCCTCGGCGTGCAGTTCTCGCTGTCGCTGGTGGTGCTCAAGGCGCTGCCCGTGCTGGTGCTCGGCGGCTTCGATTCCATCCTCGGCGCCATCGTCGGCGGGCTCTTGATCGGCGCCAGCGAGAAGCTCGCCGAGGTCTATATCGGCGACTATTTCGGCGGCGGCATCGAGAGCTGGTTTGCCTATGTCGTCGCGCTGGTCTTCCTGCTGATCCTCCCTTCCGGCCTGTTCGGTCAGAAGCTTGTCGAGAGGATCTGAGCCATGACCGCGATATCAAGCGATTTCTCGTCGGCGCCGGTGCTGCCGAAATGGGTCGTGCCCGTGCTGTTGCTCGCCTTCGCCTATGTCGTCGTGCCGCTGGTCGGCTCGAGCTATCTGTTCGAGGCCATCCTGCTGCCGTTCCTGGCGCTCAGCCTCGCCGGCGTGGGCTTGAACATCCTCACCGGCTATGCCGGCCAGGTTTCCCTTGGGAGTGCTGCTTTCATGGCGGCCGGCGCCTTTGCCGCCTACAATCTCAACCTGCGCGTCGAAGGCCTGCCTTTGATCGGCAGCATCTTCCTGTCCGGCATCGTCGCGGCCGCGATCGGCATCGTCTTTGGTCTGCCGAGCTTGCGGCTAAAGGGTTTCTATCTCGCGGTTTCGACCCTTGCCGCGCAGTTCTTCGTGCAGTGGGCACTGACCAAGTTCAGCTGGTTCTCCAACAATTCGGCATCTGGCGTCATTGATGCGCCCAGGCTGTCGATTTCAGGCTTTGCGCTCGACGGCGCCGTCGGCCGCTATTTCTTCGCGCTGACCATTGTCGCCATCCTTACCTTCCTTGCCTATCGGCTGGTCTCATCGCAGACCGGGCGCAATTTCATCGCCATCCGCGACAATGAAACAGCCGCCCGCATCATCGGCATCCCGGTCCTGAAGACCAAGTTGTTGGCGTTCGCCATCTCGTCCTTCATCATCGGCGTCGCCGGCGTTATCTGGGCCTTTGCGTATCTGCGGACCGTCGAGCCGGACGGCTTCGATCTCGACCGCTCGTTCCAGATCCTGTTCATCATCATCATCGGCGGCCTTGCTTCGATCCGTGGCGCCTTCTTCGGCGCCGCCCTCATCGTCGTCTTTCCACTCGCTCTGTCTCGCCTCGGCGGCTTCTTGCTCGGCGATCTCTTCGATTCGGGCGTGCTCGACATGAGCCAGCGCATCGTGCTGGGCGCGCTCATCATCCTGTTTCTGATCCTCGAACCCGACGGGCTGGTGGCCCTTTGGGACAGGCTCCGAAGACGGCTCCTGTTCGCCTGGCAATCGACTTGAGCTGACGCATCCGAAAATGAACCAGGGGCCGAACCCAAGGCGGCCCATACCGGAGTACCTCGACAATGACTTTCCTCAGCGCAATCAAGGCGGCGGCGCTGTCCGCGGCGATGATCGTGTCGGTGGCCTTGCCCGCCGCGCACGCCGACGAGCAATATTTCCCGCTGCAGAGCTATCGTGTCGGGCCCTATGCGGCCGGCGGCACCGGCTTCTTCGGCGGCTTCATCGACTATCTCAATCTCATCAACATCCGCGATGGCGGCGTCAACGGCGTCAAGCTGACCTGGGACGAATGCGAGACCCAGTACGAGGTCGAGCGCGGCGTCGAATGTTACGAGCGGCAGAAGAGCCATGCTGGTGCCGCCGCGTGGAATCCGCTTTCGGTCGGCATCGCCTACGCCATGATCGACCGCATCACCGGCGACAAGGTGCCGCTGATCACCGTCAACCATGGCCGCACCGACTCCACCGACGGGCGTGTCTTCCCCTATGTATTCCCGCTGCTGCTCAATCCTTACAGCGAAACATCCGGCATCGTGAACTACATCGCCTCCAAGGAAGGTGGCATCGACAAGCTGAAGGGCAAGAAGATCGTCGTGCTCTATCACGGCTCGCCCTACGGCAAGGAAACCATCCCGATCTATGAATTGCTGGCGCAGAAATACGGCTTCACCGTTCAGCAGATCGAGGTGCCGCATCCCGGCAACGAGCAGCAGTCACAGTGGCTGACCATCCGCCGCGCCAAGCCGGACTTCGTCGTCCTGCGCGGCTGGGGCGTGATGAACCCGGTGGCGCTGAAGACGGCGGTCAAGGTCGGCTATCCCGTCGACCATATCGTCGGCAATGTGTGGTCGAATTCGGAAGAGGACGTGATCCCGGCAGGGGACGCCGCCAAGGGCTACACCGCTATCACCACCCAGGCTTCCGGCAACTCCTATCCGGTGGTGCAGGAGATCGTGAAGACGGTCTACGGCGCCGGCAAGGGCAATCTGGAAGACAAGTCGCGCATCGGCTCGGTCTACCACAACCTCGGCATCGTCAACGGTATCCTCAATGTCGAGGCGATCCGCGTCGCGCAGGAGAAGTTCGGCCATCGCACACTGACCGGCGACGAGGTCCGCTGGGGTTTCGAGCACCTCAAGCTCGATCCGGCCAAGGTCGAGGCGCTCGGCGCCAAGGATTTGTTCCACTCGATCAACGTCAGCTGGGACAATCATGAAGGCGAAGGCTACGTGACCTTCCAGCAGTGGGACGGCAAGAAGTGGAACGTCGTCTCCGACTGGATCGCGCCGGACTGGGCGCTGCTGCGGCCGATCATCGAGAAGTCTGCCGAGGCCTATGCCGCCGAGAAGGGCATCAAGCTGCGTACCGCCGATGATGCCGACGCGGTGACCACCAACTGATCAGCCAAGGCCGGGCGCTGCGAACGACTTTCCACACGCAGCCCCCGGCCTATTTCGGTTCATCGAACCACGGGAATAAGAGCCCATGCCGGACAATGACGTCATTCTTGCCGTGGACGCGGTCCATGCCACCTACAATCACGCCATCACGGCGCTGCACGGCGTCAGCTTCGAGTTGCGGCGCGGTCAGATCCTGGCATTGCTTGGCGCCAATGGCGCGGGCAAGACCACGACATTGAAGGCTGTTTCCAACCTTTTGCCTGCCGAGCGCGGCCAGGTCAATGCCGGCACCATCCGCTATGAAGGCAGCGATGTCTCGCGCCGCAAGCCGGGCGATCTTGTGCGTGGCGGCCTGGTCCAGGTGCTGGAGGGTCGCCACTGCTTCAAGAGCCTCACCGTCGAGGAAAATCTGGTTGCAGGCGGCATCGGCCGCAGCGGCCGCCGCGCCGAGATCAATCAAGACCTCGAGCGGATCTACGACTATTTCCCGAGGCTTCGGGAAAAGCGCCGGATATTGTCCGGCCTGACCTCGGGCGGCGAACAGCAGATGACCGCCGTCGGCCGGGCGTTGATGTCGCGGCCGCGCCTGCTGGTTCTCGATGAACCGTCGATGGGGCTCGCCCCGCTCATCGTCCTGGACATCTTCCAGACGCTTAGAAAACTCAATCGCGAGACCGGCCTGTCGATCCTGGTCGCCGAGCAGAACTCGGCGGTCGCGCTCAGATATGCCGACCATGCCACTGTCCTCGAAAACGGCGTCTCCGTTCTCTCTGGCACGGCTGCCGACCTTCGCCAGCGCGAGGACGTGCGGGCCTTCTATCTCGGTCAATCGACCCCCGGGCAACAGGCATCGCCTGCCGCCAAGCCAGCCCATCTCCATGCCGTTGCCTGAAACGAAATCCGAAGGAGCATTGAAATGACCGTTTCGACCGTCAAGACCGACCACGCTTCCGCCGCCGTGCCGCCAGTCGCACGGCCAACAGCGCCGGCGCACATCATCAAGGACGACTCTGAGGCGATCGCCGTCGCGCGCGCGCTCGCCGCTGAATTCGTCAAGGACTCCTCCAAACGAGACCGCGAGCGGATCTGGCCGGTTGCCGAACTCGATGCGTTTTCGCAAAGCGGCCTGTGGTCGATCAACGTGCCCAAGGCATTCGGTGGGCCGGAGGTATCCTATGCGACGCTGGCGAAGGTGATCGAGATCATCTCGGCGGCGGACTCCTCGATCGGCCAGGTGGCGCAGAACCATCTCGGTGTCGTCGCCGCCATCCGCACCGTGTCCGACAAGGATCAGCAGAAGCTGCTGTTCGCCGAAGCGCTGAAGGGCACCCGGTTCGGCAACGCCTTTTCCGAGTTCGGCTCCAAGCGTGCCGCCGATTTCGAGACCCGCTTCACCGATGCCGGCGATCATGTGGTCGTCAACGGCCGGAAATTCTATTCGTCCGGTGCGCTGCTCGCCCATCTGGTGCCGATCGTCGCGCTCGACGACGAGGGCCGCGCCTGGTATGCGATCGCCGACCGCGGTGCGTCCGGCCTGACGGTCATCGACGACTGGTCGAGCTTCGGCCAACGCACGACACTCTCCGGCACCGTCATCATCGACAACGTCAAGGTGCCGAAGACGCATCTGGTGCCCGGCTACAAGGGCTACGACAGACCGACCGCCGACGGCGCCATCTTCCAGATCATCCAGGTGGCGGTCGATACCGGCATCGCCCAGGCGGCGATCGACGAGACGGTTCACTTCGTCAGGACCAAAAGCCGCGCCTGGATCGACAGCGGCGTCGACAATGCCTGGGACGATCCCTACACCATCCAGGCCGTCGGTGACCTGACGCTGCGCCTGCACGCGGCGCAGGCGCTGCTGGAAAAGGCTGGCCACGCGATCGACCGGGCGGTGAACGAACCGACCGCCGAGACGGTGGCGCACGCCCAGATCGTCACTGCTGAAGCCAAGATACTGTCGACCGAGATCGCCATCGCCGCAACCAACAAGCTGTTCGAACTGGCGGGAACCCGCTCTACCCTTGCCGAACACAATCTCGACCGGCATTGGCGCAACGCCCGCACGCACACGCTGCACGATCCGGTGCGCTGGAAGTACTCGATCCTCGGCAAATATTTCCTCAACGGCGAGAATCCGCCGCTGCACGCCTGGAGCTGATTTACCCAGCGGCGGGGCGGCTCGTCGCGTCAGAACTACGTCCATCCAAGAGAGGCCCACTGCCATGTCAAATCCAACAGTCGTCGGCTTTTCCGGCAACATCACCCGGCCGTCAAAGACACGTGCCTTCGTCGATCTGGTCACCAGGGACATCGCCGCCAGCCATGGCCTGTCCGCGAGCACCTACGATATCGAGGATCTCGGTCAGTCGCTGGGACCCGCGAAATGGGCCCGCGATCTCGATGGCCAGGCACGCGCGATTCTGGAGCAAATCCTCGCAGCCGACGTCCTCGTCGTCGGGTCGCCGACCTACAAGGGCAGCTATACCGGCCTGTTCAAGCACTTCTTCGACCTGATCGATCCGGCAGCGCTCCGGGGAAAACCCATCGTATTGACGGCGACCGGCGGCGGCGAGCGCCATGCCCTGATCGTCGAACACCAGCTGCGGCCGCTGTTCGGCTTCTTCGAGGCCTTTGCCCTGCCTACCGCCGTCTATGCCACCGACAAGGATTTCACCGACGGTGTGCTGCACTCCGAGGCCATCCTGAAGCGTGCGGCGCAGGCGGTCGACGAGGTAGGCTTCGTGCTGGCCAACCGCTCGGCCGGCAGGATCGCCGCCGAATAGTCTGGAGCCACCAGATTTCGCCACGATCAAAATAAGCGAGGACAGCGCCCTCGCTTACGCGCAGTTTACGACCGCACGTTACATCCTGTTCCTGTCTGATTCGTCTGGGACAGGAACATCATGAGCAAAGCGCTTACATCCTTCGCACTGGTCGCCGTTCTGACCGCCTTGCTCATGGCCTTGAGCCTGGCTGTAGCCAGGCACGGCTATCCCTATGGCGCGATCGGCGTCAGGCGCCTTGACGGCATTGCCGATGCCGGCGTGTTCATCCCGATTGCCGCTGTCTATTTCTTCAGCGCAATGCTGATGATGATCCTGCCGATCAGGGCGGCTGGCGTCGTCCTGACCCATGCCGCCGACGCGGTCTTCTGGACCGTGATTACACTTTTTGCGGCCATCGTCGGCTGTCTGGCCGCCAGATGGGCCTTCGGCCAGGGCAGCGCCGTGTGGGCGCTGTTGAACTGGCGGTTCCTGTTTGCGGCGGCGATCGTCGGGTGTCACTTCATCATGAACGAGTTGCGCCGCAATGTGCTCTTGCGCAGCCTGTTTTTCGCCGTCTTTGCCGCCGCGACGTTGGCCTGCCTGTTGTGGTCGTTCACCCTCTGACCAGCCGGCTCCAGTCCTTGCGTGCAGTGGATGGCCGTTGACGTTTGCGCGAATTCATCTCCACGAAACAGCGCGACAAAATCCTCGATATCCTTGACTCTCTTCCATGTCGTGGATGGCGTTGACGCGTTCCTCGTCGGCGCCAGCCGAGCTGAGCTCGATGGGCTTTCTCGCCGCCCACGTCGCAAGCGAGGGGGATTTTTGTCGCGGCAAGTGACGCAGTGTTTGCTTTCCCGCAAGGCAATTGTCTGGCAAATACCAATTCAGACAGATGCCGCCGCGCGGCCAACCAGCAGGGAAGACAGGATATGACGCTGTTTCGACAGAACCTCATCGATGGCGAATGGGTCGGCGAAGCCGGTTCCCGTAACATCAACCCCTCGGATACCGGCGATGTCGTCGGCGATTATGCCTCGGCGGGAGTCGAGCAGGCCAAGCAGGCGATCGCTGCAGCCAAGGCGGCGTTTCCGGCATGGTCCCGTTCCGGTCCGCTGGCGCGCCACGCGGTTCTGAAAAAGGCCGCGGACGAGATCATGGCACGCAAGGACGAGATCGGCCGCAACCTGGCGCGTGAGGAAGGCAAGACGCTGGCCGAGGGCATCGGCGAGACCATTCGCGCCGCCCAGATTTTCGATTTCTTTGCCGGCGAGACATTGCGCCTCTCAGGAGAGGTCGTGCCGAGCGTGCGGCCGGGCGTCGGCGTCGAGATCACGCGCGAGGCGGTCGGCGTGGTCGGCATCATCACGCCATGGAATTTCCCGATCGCCATTCCGGCCTGGAAGATCGCACCGGCGCTCTGCCACGGCAACACTGTCGTCTTCAAGCCGGCCGAGCTGGTTCCGGAGAGCGCCTGGACCATCGTCGATATCCTGCACCGCGCCGGCCTGCCGAAGGGCGTGCTCAATCTCGTCATGGGCAAAGGCTCGGTGGTCGGTCAGGCGATGCTCGACAGCCCCGATATCAACGCCATCACGTTCACCGGCTCGGTCGGCACCGGCAAGCGGGTCGCCGCGGCAAGCATCGAGCATATGCGCAAGTTCCAGCTCGAAATGGGCGGCAAGAACCCGCTGGTCGTGCTCGACGATGCGGATCTGGCGGTTGCCGTCGATTGCGCGCTCAACGGCGCCTTCTTCTCGACGGGCCAGCGCTGCACCGCCTCGTCCAGGCTGATCGTGACGGATGCCATTCACGACCGTTTCGTCGACGCCCTCAAGGATCGCATGAGCAAGCTGGTTATCGGCGACGCGCTCGACGCGCAGACCCAGATCGGTCCGGTCGTCGACGCCACACAGTTGAAGCAGGACGAGGACTACATCGCCATCGGCGTCAGGGAGGGCGCCACGCTTGCCTTCGGCGGTGAGCGGCTCGACCGCAAGACGCCGGGCTTCTACCTGCAGCCGGCCCTGCTGACGCAGGCCACCAACGCCATGCGCAGTTCGCGCGAGGAGATATTCGGACCCGTCGCCAGCGTCATTCGCGTCAAGGACTATGACGAGGCGCTTTCCGTCGCCAACGACACGCCGTTCGGGCTGACATCGGGCATCTGCACCTCGAGCCTCAAGCATGCCACCCACTTCAAGCGAAATTCGGAGGCTGGCATGGTGATGGTCAACCTGCCGACAGCGGGTGTCGACTTCCATGTTCCCTTCGGCGGCCGCAAGGGCTCGAGCTACGGCCCGCGCGAACAAGGCCGCTACGCGGCGGAATTCTACACCACGGTGAAAACCGCCTATACGTTCCCAGGCTGATCGGCCGTTGGCCGATCATGCCAGGCTGATCGGGCCCGCAACCCCTACGTACGGTCAAGACTGGGCACATCGAGATTGGAGTGGTGCGAAGCGATGACGGTGCAGAACCTGACCTGGCTCAATCCGCCGCCGCACCATTCCATCGACGGCGATGCCGTTCGTGTGCGAACCGGTAAGGAGACCGATTTCTGGCGCGAGACGTTCTACGATTTCTGGCGCGACAACGGTCACTTTCTTTACCGGCAGGTCGAGGGCGATTTCACCGCCGAGGTCACCGTCAAAGGCGACTACAAGGTGCTTTATGATCAGGCCGGACTGATGGTCCGGCTGAGTGAAACGCATTGGATCAAGGCCGGTATCGAATACAGCGACGGCGTGATGTACTTTTCCGTCGTCGTCACCAACGATGCCTCCGACTGGTCGCTGGCCACAATTCCGGCCAGTCCCGACGGTGTCAGGATCCGAGTGACCCGTCACGCCGAGACGATCCGCGTCCAGTACCTCGATGCTTCCGACAGCTACTGGAAGCCGGTGCGGCTTGCCTATTTTCCGATCTCGAAGACGGTCGATGTTGGTATGATGTGCTGCTCGCCGCAGCGCGAGGGTTTCGAGGTCACATTCTCCGATTTTTCCGTCGGTCCGCCGATTTCGCGCGAACTGCACGAATGATCGAAGAGAGCTTCGGGCCCTCACCATGGACGTGCCTGGACGCGTGTATGCGAAGCAGGTCCCGCACAGCACGATGATTGAGCAGCGGGCGCTGCGGACTTTGCGCCGGAGCACGGTGTGGTCACCGCCTGGACCACGCCAGCCAGCGGCCCGCCAGATGTTTCCAGGATGAGGTGAGCTTTGTCCGCCGATAGGCGTCGCCGGCCATTTTTATGCCTTGTGCCTGCGTCGGGAAAGGGTGGATGACGTCGGCCAGCGCGTGCAATCCCATGCCCGACTTGATCGCCAGCGACACCGCATTGATCATCTCGCCCGCATGACTGGCGACGATCGTGGCACCCAGGATGCGGTCGGACCCCTCCCTGACGTGGATTTTGGCGAAACCCTCCTCCTCGCCGTCCATGACTGCGCGGGCGACGTCGTGCATCAGCACCGTATAGGTCTTGACCGGGATGCCGTTCTGGCGCGCCTCCGTTGGATAGAGGCCGACATGGGCGATCTCCGGATCGGTGTAGGTGCACCACGGAATAATCAGTTCGCTTAGTTTCCTGCGTCCGAGAAACAGGGCATTGCCCACAACAATCCGCGCCGTCGCTTCGGCTGTATGGGTGAATTTGTATGCGAGGCAGACGTCGCCCGCCGCATAGATGCGCGGATTGGTGGTTCTCAGGTAATCGTCCACTTTGATGCCGGTGGCGTCGTACGCCACCCCGGCGTTCTCCAGGTCGAGCCCGTCGACATTGGGCGAACGGCCGATGCCGGTGATGATCTCGTCGACGGAAACCGTCATCGTGTCGCCGTCGCACACAAGGTCGGCGAGCTTCTTGCCGCCTTCTGAACGCACCGCCACCGCCTCGGTATTCAGGCGAACCTCGACCCCTTCGCGCGCCAGCGCGTCGGAAAGGATCTGGGCGGCGTCGCGTTCCTCGCCGGGCAGAAACATCGGCTCCCGCTGCACCAGGATGACGCTAGCACCGAGCAGGCAGAAGGCCTGCGCCGCCTCGCACCCGAGCGGTCCGCCGCCAATGACCAGAAGCCGTTTCGGGCACTCAGTGAGATCGAACATCGTTTCGTTGCTGAGATAGCCGGCCTCGGTGAGGCCCGGAATCGTCGGCAGGGCCGGACGCGCGCCCGTCGCAACCAGCGCCTTCTTGAAACGCAGAGTCTTCCCGGCAACCGTGACCTCGTCCGGCCCGGAAAAACGTGCTTCGCCGAAGTAGAGGTCGATGCCTGCGGAAACCACGCTCGCAGCCGAATCGGCGCGGCTGATCCGCTGCCGGATCTGCCGCATCCGCGTCATTGCCCGCTGAAAGTCGATGCGAAGACGGTCCGGCGTGTCGCCGCCAAGATTTTCGGCATCGCGCATATCGGCATAGAGCCTGGCCGTGCGGATGATCGCTTTTGACGGGATGCAGCCGACATTGATGCAGGTGCCGCCGATCAGCCCGCGCTCGATCAGCGCGACTTTCGCACCGAGGTTTGCCGCCTCGCTGGCAGCGGTCAAGCCGGCCGGCCCGGCGCCGATGACGAGGAGATTGTATGGGCCATTGGGCTCAGGGTTCTTCCACAGCGGTGGATGGGCACCCCTGATCAGCTCGATGTCATTGCGATCGACAGGGAAGGCGGTGGCCATGGTCCGGTCACGCGACATCGCCACCACCTGACGCCGGGCTTGCCGGCTTAGATAGCCAACCCCCGCTGAATCCGGCTCTGCCCAGGCCGCGGCGGATGTGCGGGTTGGACCGCATCAGTTCCCAGATCAGGCGCGACCGATGGTTCTCGATCATCATCACCACGATGCCCTGATCCAACCCGAAATGGCCTTCCGACACCCAGCCGTTGCGGCCGAATTTTCGCCGGTTGGCCAGTGTCGGATTGAAGCCGCTCGGCAGCCGGAAATTGTCAATCACCTCGGGGTAGCGGTCCCTGAGATGGCGCAAGGCCGCCAGGCAGATATCCGGCGCGAAGGGCAGCGACGCCAGACAGGACCATGGGGCGATCGTTCCATCGTCCGGCCCGAAAGGCGCGCCGCGCGCGGCATAGCCGGAAAACCGGCGACGCTGTCGCTGTACGCTGGCACGAAAGCTGCCAGGTCCGTCGCCCGCCGAAAGTCCCCACAGGTTCGCGTCGTAGCCGCCGTAGCCGTAGGGATTGTGGCGCGCATAGTCGCGGTGCAGGTACGTCGAACGGCGGCTGTTTTCGAAATAGTCCGAGTTCTTCTCACGCATGAATGCGTCGCGGATGCCGGCGAAGTCGATCCAGGCATGCGAGAACTGGTGCATGAACAGGGGACCGCCATAGAGCACGTCGTAGCCGTAGATGTTTTCCCACTGATAGGTCGCCGTCCAACCCTCGTAGCTGTCGTCCGAGGTCGGGTTGTCGGGCGAGGCCATCGACAGCACGTAGAGGATCGTCGCTTCGTTGTAGCCTTCCCAGCCATAGTGGAGAAAGCCGCTCTTCGGCTTCCAGCCCTGCCGGAGCGTCGGGCTCGAGCCTTGCGCCCACCGCCAGTCGACGCGCCGGTAGAGCGCCTCGGCCAGTTGGCGGATTTCGGCTTCGTCGCCGTCGTCGTCGGAGAAATAGGCGCCTGCCACGAGCATGCCTGATATCAGCAATGCCGTATCCACCATCGACAGTTCGCAGCGCCAGACGCGCAGGCCGGTTCGCATGTCGAGGAAATGGTAGTAAAAACCCTTGTGGCCGGTGACCTCGTCGCCATTGCCTTGCCGGCTCGTCGAGAAGAAGCGCAACGCCGCAAGCGTCAGCTTCACGGCCACATCGCGCGCCATCCAGCCGCGCTCGACGCCGATTGGGTAGCAGGACAGCGCGAAACCGACGACAGCGATGCTGGCCGGCGAATTCGGCCGCGACGTATCGGCGACCAGTCCGTTTTCCGGGTTCACGTTCTCGATGAAATAATCGAAGGCGGCGCGCTGATAGCGCTCCAGAAGCTCGTCGTCGGACAGCACGGCAGGTTCGACCTTAAGCAAAAGAAGCAAGCTCCCGCCCGATTGCTGCGGCATCCGTCAGTTGCCAAGCGGTGGCATAGCACCGGCAGGTCATTGCCGAACTGTCACGCCGTGTCATGGCTTTCCCCGCATAGCTTTGTTGCGTCTCCGTCGATTCGAAGTCTGGGATTATACGCCGCTGCGCACCCGTTCGTTGCACCGTCACGCGGAATTGAGATGCGTCCTGCTTAGTAGGTGGCGCGGCCGCTGGAAAAGTCGAACATGGCGGCCGTCGTGAACGAGCACTCCTCCGAGGCGATCCGCAGAGGTAGTGGCACTCGTCGATCTCGCCAACGCGGGCCATCTGTATCTTTGGCAGTATGAAGTCGATGTGCTGCCGGGCGCCTCTCCGCAAATGCCTCGCTGTAAGACAAGGTGACCGGATTTGCCATTGAGCGCCGGGCACGATAGGTTATATTGCGCTGCACAATGGAGACGCCGTTTATTGCACGCCCATGTTTACGAAAATTCCGGCCGGCTCATGGCTTGCCGGCCGTGGGTCGTGCCGGCGGGACTCTGAGATGAAGATTCCAAAGTCGTTGCTGATCGATCCCGAGAAAAACTCGGTCTATGGCGCCTTTGCCGTGGCCGTGTCGATCTGGGCATTTTCCTACTCCGTCATTTTCGGCCAGGTGCTGATTCTCGCCTATTATGCGGTCTGGCTTCCGCTCATCCTGGTCGATTACCGGCGGTTTATGCGCCAACTGTCCAGCGCCTGGCTGCCGTTGCTGTTTGCGGCCTATGTCTGCTCCTCCGTCGTCTGGTCGCAGGCGCCCGGCGTCACGGCGAGAACGGCCGTCCAGTATTTTTCCCATATAGCCTGCGCCTATGTCGCTGCGCGCACCGTCAGCGTGCGCACGCTGACCATAGGTGCTCTGGTCGGGATATTCGTCGTCCTCATCTATTCGCTGAAGGTCGCGAATTATTCCGAGGACGTTCTGGATGGCACTGTCAACTTTGTCGGCGCCTTCGCTTCCAAGAACCAGATAGGCTTTGTCGGTTCGCTCGGCATCTATTTCTGCGCCGTCTTCCTCGCCTTTTACAGGCGCGGCCGGCTGAGCCTCATCCTGACGGCGCCCGTCGTGCTGCTGTCGGCCTATGTGCTCATCGTCTCGCATTCCGCCACCTCGATGGCCTCGATCCCGGCGGTTCTGGCGCTGGTGGCGCTTCTTGCGATGAGCAAACTTTTGTCACGGCGCTATCGCCGCGTGATCTTCCTGATCGGCGCCGGGCTGCTGGTCGTGGTTGCCTTTGTCGCCTTGAATCTCGGGCTGATGGACTTCGTCCTCGGCATCTTCGGCAAGGATTCAACGTTGACCGGGCGGACCTATCTGTGGGAACAGGGCTGGAATGCCGTGCAGAAATCGCCAATTCTCGGTGTTGGCTATGCCGCCTATTGGGTGCAGGGTTTCGCCGAAGCCGAGCGGCTGTGGAACGAATTCTACATCACCACACGCACCGGGTTCCACTTCCACAACACCTATATCGAAGCCCTCGTCGAACTTGGCTTCGTCGGGGCGACGCTGGTATCGCTGATCATGCTGCGCACGCTCTACGGCCACATTGCCGCTGTGATCTTCAGGACATGGCAGGCGGATTCGGTGATCCTCGCCGGCGTGATGGTGCTGCTGCTGATCCGCTCCTTCGTCGAGGTCGAGATACTCAATCCCTACATCATGGGCTCTTTCCTGATGTATTTCAGCTTCTTCAAGCTGGCGCGAGTGCCCGTTACCCGCACGCGACGGGCGCAGGCCCTGCAGCAGCAGGCAGAGGCCAGGGGAGAGGCCGATTGGCCCCGGCATGCCGGCCGTCCGGCGGCCGCCGATCCGTCATGACCCACCGGCTCGCAGGTTGAAGCAGGCGCTCGTAAAATCGGCAGTGCCGTCCAGGTCATGCGCATTGCCACGGCTCGGCCAACATCAAGCCGCCCAACGCTGATTTCAAATTTTCAGAATTGAGACACGTCCCAACCCATTGAAATGGGTCGAAACACTGGATGGTATGCGGTGCCGGCGCGTCTATTGGCTGGCCAGCGGCGCCAGCTTGACCTTGATCACATCGCCAGGCAGCACCGGCGTATCTTCCTTCGCGGCAATTTCGCTGGTCTTGCCGTCGACGATTCTCACCAGTGTGTAGAGCAGGGTAGGCTCTTCGTTGGTAGCACTGGCGGCCGCCGTCGTGGCAGGATCGGTTGCCTGGGCGATCAGGCCTTTCTGCATATTCGCCTTCAGCGCCGCCTCGTTCAGCTCGGCTTCGGTCTGCTGCCGGTCGGTGGCGAGCCTTGAACTCAAGGTATTCTGGGCATCGATGGCATCCTGCGTAGCCTTGCTGATCGCCTGTTTGGCGGTGAGGATGGCCGTTTCGTAGTCCAGGATCTTGCCCTGCAGATCGGCAACGTTTTGGCGCGAATCCAGCAGTCGGGCGTTGGCGATCAGGCCTTTCTGCGCCAGCGGGCCGATGCTGGTGAGTTGCTGCTGCGCCAGATCGACCTGCTGCTGCTGGTTGACGATCTTCTTCTGCAGGGATTCGATCTCGGACTGTAGAACCCTCTTCAGCTCGTCGAGCGCCTCGAGTTTCAGCTTTAGCGCTTTTTGGTCGGCCGTCAGGATCGTCATCTCGTCGGCGACGATGGCTGGCAGTCTCGGATCGCCCTCGACCTCCTTCGGTACGTCGAAACTTGTCTTGCCGGTCATGTCCGCGTCGATGCGGGCGCGCTTGACGATTAGCCGAATGCGCAAGTCGTCAGAGATATCGAAGTTACCCTTGGCTGTGACCAGATCCTTGCCTAGCTGAGGACCATAGTCGGGGTTTCGCCTGATGCCACCGGCGACGCTGATCGCCTGCAACACTGTCAGGTCGGGCACATAAGGAAATTTGCCGGGGTTCTGTACTTCGCCCGAAATGTAGAATGGCCGGAACTGCGCCATTTCGACCGAGGCTTCCGGCCTATCCGACAGAGCGAGCTTGCGTTGCAGCGCCTCACCGATCGTCGTTGCGATTTCGGACGTGGTCTTGCCTGCTGCCGGCACTTCGCCGACGAACGGCACCGACAGCGTGCCCGATGGACCGACCGTGTACTCGCCATTCACCGCCGACCAGTCACGAAACGTGCCTTCCACGGTCTGCCATTCGGCAACTCGAATGGTGAGTTTGTCCTGCGAGCCGAGGCGGTAGTCGCCTGCGACGGCGATGTGGGGGACGACGAGCGACATGGCGAGGCATGTGGCCAGCAAACGCGCCCGCCGCAGGCGGCCGGAAACCGGGCTGCTGCGAAGGGCTTCGAACATATCTTTTTTCAACTGAACATTCCGATCCGCTTTAGCCCCATCGCCCGATGAGCTTGCGTCGAATGGCCGGCGCCAATATCTGGCGTTGGCCACCGGCCGGTCAGTAAGAGCCGCGCGACATCCAGACGGCCGGGACGGTCTTGATGATGATGCGAACGTCCTCGAACAGCGACCAGTTCTCGACATAGTGGCGGTCGAAGGCGACGCGGCTGTCATAGGACACATCGTTGCGCCCGCTGACCTGCCACAGGCCGGTCAGGCCCGGGCGAGATTTCAGGTAGTAGACCGCTGACGTGCCATAGATTTCCAGCTCGTCGCGCACGACCGGACGAGGGCCGACTAGGCTCATGTCGCCCTGCAGGATGTTGATGATCTGCGGCAGTTCATCCAGGCTGAGTTTCCTCAGTACGGCTCCGACACGGGTGACGCGCGGGTCGTTCTTCAGCTTGCGGGTCGCGATCCACTCGGCGTTGGCGTCCGGGTTGGTGGCGAGATAGGCCGCCAGCACCTTGTCGCCGTCCGGAACCATGGTGCGGAACTTCAGGCACGAAAAAATCCGCCCGCCGCGCCCGATTCGCCTGTGGCCGTAGAAGATCGAGCCGCCGTCGGAAAACTTGACGAGCAGCGCTATCATGACGAACAGTGGGCTGAGAGCGATCAAGCCAATCAGTGAACCGGTAATGTCGAAACTGCGTTTGAGCAGGCCGCCGATCGGCGGCGGAAAATCGATGTCAGCCTGCGAAAAGCCCGCTGTGGCCGACTTGGCAACATCCCTCATGCCATAAACTCCATGCGTTGAACGAATGGTTCGCGGCAAGATACCAAAAAAATGTTGCAGCGCAACACACAATTTCCAACCGCATTGAAATAGTCGCGTCATGAATTGACCAAATAATAAGCTAGTCATGCACAAATTTCGGCGTACTTAGCCCATTTGTGACAAGAAATGGGCATAGTCGGAAAAATACCGACATTTGTAGGGCGGTTTTTAGGCAAGCCTACCTGCCGACCAAGGTGCGGCGCATGTTAGTGCTTTAGCGCTAGGCGGTGCTTGGACAAAACCATCTAAAATACTACTCAATATTGGCTATTCTACTGAAAAATGCTGATGGCGGGAGATCGGCTTGAATCTCGTTGCGTGCGTTGCAGCATGGCGGAGTCGATCGCAAAAGCCCGATGAAAAATATCCGGAGTTGCCCTTGCCGCCTACTGCTCGTCTTAATAGAATTGCAAATTAAGGGCGACCTTAACAAGCCCACATGACAAGGGACGGCGCTCGGGTGGGGCAAAACGTTATATGTACCCGAGCCGGTTTATGGGCTGTTGGGTATGGCACTTCCAAAATTCATCCTCGGGATGATTTTCGCTCTGGCTATCGTGGCCGGCTGGTCCTGGCTGGGCGGCGCATCGATAGGCACAATACTGGTGCGCGTCATCATCTGCGCGGTTGTCATCCAGGCGGGTTACTTCGTGCTCGTCTATGCCATGATCGCCAGGAGCCCGCCGACGCCGGCCGACATGGCTCGTGACGCTGAGCGAAAACTGAATGCGCCCGAAGTTGCCGAAGGCGAGAAGCTGAGCGCAAGGCGCGGCCTGCACTAGTCGCGGCTTATCAGCCTTACGCCACGTTGGCGGGTTCGCTCTCCGGCTGTTCCCCCCGACGGCATCCTCGACGACCGGCTGCCGGTTTTTCTTCAGCCGCTGATATTGGCTTCGGCGATACGGCCGCATGGTAGCCTTTTATGGGTCAAGGCTGTTTATCATCTGTCGATCAATTGCAGGTTTGTCGGCGTCACCCCATGTGAGCCACGCCCAAACCCCGAGATCTTTTGAGCCGATTCCTTGTGCGTAGGGCAGGCGATCTCGGTAACGCTCTGGCTGCAGAATTCCGCACTGCAAAAGGAAGGGCTTTACGGCATCGAGGTTTTTGGTGATGCTTGCTTCGCAACTGCAGCATACGCGTCGCGCAACCGCTTTCTTTGGGAGACTGTGCGCCAAAGTGGCCTTGCCGGATGGTTCATACGAAGGATTGCGCGCCGCCGACTGTGACGACGAGGTGGCCTGTGTGCAGGCCTGCTTTCGCCGGGCCGGACGCCGACTCCGGCGACGTGCCTACGCCTTGGTCCGCTTCCTCGGCGAACAGCATATGACTCGCGGCGACGGCAAGTACGGGGCGAGGGCAAAGCGATATCACCTGTACGAGAGGCAAATCCATGTCGATGACGAAATCCGAGGTCTGCGTGATCATCGCGGCAAGAAACGCGGCAGCGACGATCGCTGTCGCTATCGCGTCCGCGTTGCGTGAGGCGGAAGTGGCGGAGGTCGTCGTCGTCGATGACGCATCCACCGACGACACCGCTGATGTCGCGCGATCCGCAGACGATGGTAGCGGGCGGCTCAAGGTGATGCGCCTCGATATCAATCGCGGCCCCTCCTTTGCCCGCAACGCAGCCATCGCCGGCTCGAAATCGCCGTTCATCAGCATTCTTGATGCCGACGATTTTTTCCTTGAAGGCCGATTTCGCAACCTGTTCGCCGGCGCCGATTGGGATTTCGCGGCAGACAACATCATGCTGATCAGGGATGACGCGACAGGCGATGCGACGAAAATCGTCGCGCCGCAGTTTGCCGCCGATCCGGAATTCCTCGATTTCGAGCGCTTCGTCGAAGGCAACATCTCCAGACGCCGCGTGCAAAGGGGTGAACTGGGCTTTTTGAAGCCGGTGATCAGCCGCGCCTTCCTCGACCGCCATGGCTTGCGCTACGACGAGGGCCTGCGGCTGGGCGAGGACTATGAACTCTACGCCCGCGCGGTCGCCCGTGGGGCGCGGTTCAAGGTCATTCGCTCCTGCGGCTACGGCGCCATCGTCCGCGCCGATTCGCTGAGCGGCCGCCACAAGACGCAGGATCTGAAGCGTCTGGCCGATGCGGACCTGGCGCTGCTGGCGATCGACACCCTGCCGGAAGGCTCGAAAGCGGTGCTGCGGCGGCATGAGCGGCACGTGCGCGACAAGTACCGGCTGCGCAATTTCCTCGACGTCAAGGCCGAGCGGGGGCTGGCATCGGCCGCTGCCTACGCCTTATCAAGCCAATCCAACCTCGTTCCTATCGTGCAGGGCGTCGCTTCCGACAAGCTTGAGGCGCTGTTTCGCCGTGTTGGCCTCGTGTCCAGGCAGAAGCACGTGCCGCCGCTGCGTTTTCTGATGGCCGGAACCAGCATGGGCGAGCAACGTTGACAGCGGCGCCGATCAGGCGCGATCTATTCACCGAGGGCACGTTCATCACGCAAACCATTTCGGCCGGATTTATGAGTTTACGAATTGGGTGGTTGCCTGTCGGCTCCGACGATGGCAGTCTATGGTGCGGTGCAGCAAATTGGATGACCAGCCGAACTGGCCCCCGATCGGATTGGTCTGATGTCTCCTTGATTGGAGCAGGACAATGCGACACGAGTTTTCTGAGCCCCGGCTGCGGGGATCGGCCAGAAGCCCGGCCCAAAAGCCGGCGATAACGGGAATCTGAGTTCATGGCCTCGATATTCGGTTTCAGATCAAGGGATCCGGCCCGCGACCGGCAGACCGACGTTTCGCGCCTTGATCGCCTGGCAAAGCTGTTCGAGCAGATCGCGGCCGAGATCGAGTCCGAGAAAGCCGGGCTTGAGAATCGCTACCGGACCAAGGCGACCAATGCCGCCTTCCTGATCGAAGCGATGGAAAATGGCTCCGCCTCCGACAAGCGGTCTTCGGAAGTCAGCGCGCTGACGCAGTCGATCCTGAATTGCGAACGCCGCATCGCGGCGCTGTCGCGCCAGGACGGCATGATGAAAGACCTCCGTCATTCGCTGCATATGGTCTTCGATGACAATGCCGGCTCGGAAATTGCGGCCAAAGTCGCCAGGCCCGCAGGCGCCAGCAGAGGTTGATGGTGACGGCTCGGAACTGTTCAACGGATTTGATGCAAGGCAGGAAAAGCAATTCGGGAGGGTCACAAAAGCAGGTCAAGGTTGCCCGTTTCAGGAGCGGTTCGAACGTCGACTTTGGGTTGGGGACGCGCAGCGCAAAGGTGAGTTTGATATGAATTCGGATCCGAAACCTACGTCCACGACAGCATTTGGCGCACCGCCGCTCGCACAGCGGACCGCGCAAGCCAGCCGGCGGCGATTGCGTTCGCTCAGTGCCTTGCTGCTGGCTGCTCTTGGAAGTTTCCTGGTAACCCCCTCCTATGCGCAGGACATTCCGACATCGCCGTCCTTTGTCGACGATTTCAAAAGCTTCGATCGTGCTCGCTGGTATGTTTCCGACGGCTGGAGCAATGGCAGCCATCAGAATTGCACCTGGTCGAAGCGACAGGTCAGCCTTTCGGACGGGGTGCTGTCGCTGGGCTTCGAGAAGCAGCAACTGAAAAACCGTGAGTTTGCCTGCGGCGAGGTCCAGACCAAGCAGCGTTTCGGCTACGGCACCTACGAGGCGCGGATGAAGACTGATACCGGCTCCGGCCTCAATGCGGCGTTCTTCTCCTATATCGGTCCATCCGACAAGCAGCCTTGGGATGAGATCGATTTCGAGGTCCTGACCAAGAACACTTCCAAGGTGCAGGTCAACGCCTATATTGCGGGCAAGGGCAAGAACGAGAAGCTGGTCGACGTGCCGGGTGGCACCGAGAGTGCTTTTAACGATTACGCCTTCGTCTGGCACAAGGACAGTTTGCGCTGGTACGTGAATGGTCAACTGGTCAACACCATCACCGATCCGGCGAAATTGCCGACCCATGCGCAGAAGATATTCTTCAGCTTCTGGGGCAGCGATACGATGACCGGCTGGATGGGCGCTTTCACGGATCCGGGCCGCAAACTTTCGCTGCAAATCGACCGCGTCGCATTCACGGCCCAGGGTGACCCCTGTCAATTTCCGGAATCGCTGGCATGCAGTGTAAAGTAGTTGGGAAAGTCGTGTTGAACTGGCCGGGCCGAAAACGGCCCGCTGCCTTGCATGGGAACGAAACCGAATGAATTTGACGGTGTTTGGAATTGGCTATGTTGGCCTCGTACAGGCGGCGGTACTTGCCGAAGTCGGGCACCAGGTGGTGTGCGTCGACATAGACGCCGCCAAGGTCGAGCGGCTCAATCAGGGCCTGGTTCCCATCTTCGAACCTGGACTGGAAAGCCTCGTCAGGGAGAACCACGCCGCCGGCCGAATCAAGTTCACCACCGATGCCGCCGCTGCCGTCAGGCATGGCGAGATTCAGATGATCGCGGTCGGCACGCCGCCCGGCGAGGACGGCTCGGCCGACCTCAAATATGTGCTGGCCGTCGCCGAGACCATCGGCCGCGAGATGGACAAATCCAAGATCGTCGTCGGCAAGTCGACGGTGCCGGTCGGCACCTGCGAAAAGGTCAAGGCCAGGATCGCCGAAACGCTGAAGAAGCGAGGCCGCGAGGATCTGACCTTCGATGTCGCTTCCAACCCGGAATTCCTCAAGGAAGGGTCCGCGGTCGCCGACTGCATGAAGCCGGATCGGATCATCGTCGGCACCGGCAGCGAGGACACCGAGGCGGTGATGCGCGAACTCTATGCGCCGTTCAACCGCAACCACGAGAAGATGATCGTGATGGACGTGCGCAGCGCCGAATTCACCAAATATGCCGCCAATTGCATGCTGGCGACCAAGATCAGCTTCATGAACGAGATGGCCAATTTGGCCGAGCAGCTCGGCGCCGACATCGAGGAGGTCCGCAAGGGCATCGGCAGCGATCCGCGCATCGGCTACCATTTCATCTATCCGGGTCTTGGTTATGGCGGCTCCTGCTTCCCAAAGGACGTGCGCGCGCTGATCAAGACCGCCGAAGGCGTCCAGTTCGATGCCAAGCTGCTGCGCGCGGTCGAGGAGCGCAACAACGCACAGAAATCGGTTCTCTTCGACAAGGTGGACCGCTATTTCAAGGGCAACCTCAAGGGCAGGACCTTTGCGCTGTGGGGTCTCGCCTTCAAGCCCGACACCGACGACATGCGCGAGGCTCCGGCGCGCACGCTGATGGAAGCGCTGTGGAAGGCCGGCGCCAATGTGCAAGCCTATGATCCCGAGGCGATGCAGGAATGCCAGGCCATCTACGGGCTGCGCGACGACCTGCTTCTGTGCGGCACCAAGGAGGCGGCACTGCGCGGCGCCGATGCGCTGCTGATCGCCACCGAATGGAAGAGTTTCCGCGCGCCGTCCTTCGACGCGCTGCGAGATGCACTGACCACACCGATCATCTTCGACGGCCGCAACCTCTATGACCCCAAGGTCATCGCCCGCCATGGCATCGAATATCACTCGATCGGCAGAATGGCGGCGTGACGGGAGGGCGGCACAACAAGGAGCCAGGTCCATGAAAGTTCTGTTTGCAGGCGGCAGCGGCTACACGCCGCAATTCAGCGGCGGCGTGCAGTCGAGCACCCACCATCTGGTGGAACAATTGCGCGAGAACGGTCATGATGCTTCCGTTCTGGCGGCGCTGTTCGGCGATGGCATGTTCGGCTTCAGGGCGCGCGCCAAGATGAAGCTCCTTCGTCAGCGCGCCGTCATCGACACTTTCCCGGGCTATCCGGTGGTGCGGGCATGGTTTCCCTGGGAAGCGGTCGGCTTTGCGGTCGAAAAGCTGAGGCCGGATGTTGCCGTGGTGCAATGCCACAACTCGGTTCCGATCGGCAGGGCACTGCAGGCCGAAGGCGTGCCCGTCGTCGTCTATCTGAGGAATGTCGAATTCCGCGAACTGGCCGGCGACCTGCGCGACCTGCATTCGGCGCTCTATATCGCCAATTCCGAGTTCACGGCGCGCACCTACAAGGCAAAATTCGATATCGATTCGACGGTCATTCCGCCGACCATCAATCCCGCGTTCTACTGCACACCGACGACCGGTGAATTTGTCACGCTCATCAATCCCTATGAGGAAAAAGGCTTCGACCTTGCAGTCCGCATTGCCGCCGCCTGTCCTGAGATCCCATTCCTGTTCGTCGAAAGCTGGAAGCTCGATGACGATCATCGGGCCCGGATCGAAGCGACGATTTCTCCATTGCAAAACGTCAAGCTGGAAGGCCGCACCAGTGACATGAAGACGGTCTACGGCCGCACGAAGATCCTGCTTGCACCCAGCAAATGGGAAGAGGCCTGGGGCAGGGTAGCCTCGGAAGCGCATTGCAGCGGCATTCCCGTGGTCGGCTCACGTCGCGGCGGTCTGCCGGAAGCGATCGGCTCCGGCGGCGTGGTGCTGGACTACGACGCACCGCTTGCCGACTGGGTCTCGGCCGTCAGACGGCTGTGGAGCGACGAGGCCGAGTACAAGCGTCTATCGGCGGCGGCGACTCAGTTTTCAGAGCGACCGCAAATGAACCCGGACCGTCAGTTCGCTACGTTCATGGACGTTCTCGACAGCGCTCGGCGTGTCGGCCTGGAGCGGGCTGCCTAAGACGCTGTGCGTTGGAATCGATTTACCTGGCGCCCTACGCTGCCGGGCGACTGCAGTCGCATAACGCCCCTGAGCCAGTTCCAGGCCCAGCCATCCGCGGGCAGTCGATTCAAATGCTGCAGTGCAATATTCCTGTGGCAATGCAGCAATCAACGTGTATTCTGCCCGCATACATTAGGGCTGGCGCAACGCGGACCGCTTGGGGTCTAGGGCAAGCCCCAACCTTGCAGGCGGGCTATGCGTGTGGGCTTTGTCGTCGGCGGATTCCCTCTGCTTTCAGAAACCTTCGTCGTGGACCAGATGGCTGGGCTGCTGGCGCGGGGCTTCGATGTTGAGGTCGTCTGCGACAGGACGAAAGGCGACGATCGGATAGACCGGCAAATGGAGCCGATGGCGACGCTGCTCGCCAGAACCCAACATTGGTGGAGATGGGCCGCTGGAATCAGCGAATTTGTACGCCGGCTGCCGCCGCGCCTGCGATACAAGGCGTCGACCGCCCTTGATATGGTTTTCGCACGCCGCCTGAACCACTGTGACGTGATTGTCGCTCACTTCGGACAGAACGGGGAAAGAGCGGCGGCGCTGAAGAAATGGAAGGCCCTCAAACCGCCTATCATAACCATCTTTCACGGCGCGGATGTCGCGATCCCCGCGCGGCAGGCAGTACTTGCGACGCAATACGCTGGGCTAATCAAGCACGGCAGCTTGAACCTGCCGGTCAACGATTTCTTCCGCAGGATGTTGCTGGAAGCCGGTGCGTCTCAGGCAAGCACAACGGTCCATCACATGGGAATCGATCCCCGCGAAATCAGCTATCGCTGGGAATCGTGGGAAGGAACCCAGCTGATCGTGACGACGGTTTGTCGCCTGGTGGAGAAGAAAGGCGTCGAGTTCGCCTTGCGCGCCCTTGCCTCTCTGGCAGCGTCCCATCCTGAGATAGACTGGCGCTACGATATTGTCGGCGACGGTCCATTGCGGGTTGGTTTGGAGCAGCTGGCTGTGGAATTGGGCTTGGCGGGTCGCGTAACATTCCTTGGCAGCCTCCCCCACATGGAGGTGAAAAGACGGCTTCGCACGGCGCATCTCTTCTTGCTTCCAAGCGTCACCGCCAGCGACGGGGACATGGAAGGCATTCCGGTCGCGCTCATGGAGGCCATGGCCGCCGGATTGATTGCGGTCAGCACGCATCACTCGGGAATCCCAGAGCTCATCGAGGATCAGGAGACAGGGTTGCTTGCACCCGAGCGAGACGTTTCAGTGCTTGCCGCCAAGCTTGCCTGGGCAGCCGAACATCCGCAGGAATGCGAACGCATCGCAGTTGCCGCGCGCCGCAAGGTCGAGGACGACTTCAACGCCGATGTTCTGAATGAACGTTTTGCACAAATGGTTGCCCAACTGGCCACGCCGGCCTCTGCACCTGAACCCGCCAAGCATGCCGGCGCTGCCGAGGTCCTGGCGAGTCCTTCATCTGCGGGCCTTGGTGGTTGATCGTCAGACACGCCAAATTGCCGGAAATCTTGCTCCGCCGCACCAAAAATGTTGCAGTGCAGCAAAGCCTGTACTAATGTCCGTCCCGGGTGGCCAACAGCGGTAGAATTCTATGCTGCATGTCTCGTGCCTTGGGCACGATGTTTTCGGCCCGGCCGTCGTCGGGCGCGCACCGGCTCCCAGTGCGGTTGACCTGCAGCCACCTTGCGAGGTTTCCGTGCCCCCTGCCGGTCCCCATGCCGGGCGGTTCACAACGGGCTGCTTGATCGGTATTCGCATGAATGCATCCTGCCGATGAAGATTTGCTTCGTAGTCGACAAGTTCCCCTCATTGTCGGAGACGTTCGTTCTCGACCAGATAGCCGGGTGCCTTGAGCGCGGCATGGAAGTCGGAGTCGTCTGCAATGAGATGTCCTTTGGCAAGGACGCCAATATCGACGATTCGCGCTGGCACGCGCTGCCGGGAAAGGTCGTATGCTGGTGGGGTCGCCTAGCTCGCTATCGCCCACTGCTCAGGAAGTGGTCTGGCAGGTTCTGGGATAAACTCTCGACCGCCATCGACATTGCTCATGCGCATAGGTTGCAGAATGCCGACGTGATCGTCGCCCATTTTGGCAACAACGGCATGCGCGTGGCCCGCGCTATTAAACGAGGCAGGATTTCCGCTCCCCTTATGACGATATTTCATGGCCGCGATGTCGGCGAGCCGCTGCATGACGATACACTCTCGCGCTACAAGATTGTGTTCGAGAAGGGCGCTCTTCAACTGCCGGTGAATGCGTTTTTCCGCGATGCCTTGATCGACGTTGGTGCACCGCCGACGCAGGTTATGGTTCACCATATGGGCGTGCGGCCGAGCGAGATCGGCTATCGGTGGCGTTCATGGGAGCAAGCCACGCTATCTTTCATCTCGGTCTGCCGCCTGACAGAAAAAAAGGGCATCGAATATGCGCTTCGCGCGCTCGCCAGCCTGCCGCGGCGCAATTGGGTCTATTCGGTGATCGGAGGCGGAGAACTTCTGGAGGAGCTGAAGGGGATCGCCGCAAATCTCGGCATCGCCGACAGGGTGACTTTTCTTGGCCCGCGTCCGCACAGCGAAGTGAAGCAGCGTCTGCGCAATGCCCATGTGTTCCTGCTGCCTAGCGTCACTGCGCGCGATGGCGATCTGGAAGGCATTCCGGTTTCACTGATGGAGGCTATGGCCGCCGGCCTGACGGTGGTCAGCACATATCACTCGGGGATTCCCGAACTGATCGAGGATCAAAAGACAGGTTTTCTGGCTCCCGAGCGAGACGTCGCGGCGCTGACTTGCAAACTTGCCTGGATCGCCGAGAATCCGAAGCCCTGCGAGCAAATTGCCCTCGCCGCGCGCAAGAAGATCGAGGCGGACTTCAACGCAGATGTGCTGAACGAACGTTTCGCACAGATCGCCGAGCAGCTTGGCGAAACGAGGGTCGGTTCATGAATGTCAATCCGCCGCCCCCTCATTTTGGTCGTGTCGCCCTTCGTGGCGGGTTGGTAACGATCGGTGCGCAGGGCTTCAAGATGGCGATCCAGTTTCTCTCCGTCATCGTGCTCGCCCGTCTGCTCGTTCCCGAGGATTTCGGCCTGGTGGCTTCCGTCGGGCCGATCGTGGCCTTTGTTGGTTTGCTTCAAAACCTGGGCCTCCAGCAGGCTGTGGTTCAGCGCAAGGACATCAGCGACCAGCAGCTCAACCAGGTTTTCTGGATCAGTGCGCTCGTCGGGCTGGGCAGTGCCGTGGTAGTGGCCGGCATGGCGCCCGCGATTGCCGCTTTCTACGGCGATCAGCGCATGTCCGGCATTACCCTTGGCTCCGCCTTGCCGCTGCTCCTCGGCAGTCTTGCCGCGGTGCCGCTGGCATTGATGAATCGCCACCTGCAATTCGGCCAGCTCGCCGTGAATGATGTGATAAGTGCCGCCGCCGGACTTCTGGCCGCTGCGGTCGCAGCCTATGCGGGGCTTGGCTACTGGTCGCTGGTCATCGGCCCGGCTGTTTCAGCGGTTGTCGCATTGGCGGCCGCGTGGCGGGTGGCGCGGTGGAAGCCGCTTCGCCCGGATTTGAAAGTCGATGCCGACATATTGTCGTTCGGCGCCAATCTGACGGGCTTCAATCTTGCCAACTTCTTCTCGCGCAATCTCGATAACATTCTCATCGGAAAATATTCCGGCGCGATCGAGCTCGGCTATTACGACCGCGCCTATAAGCTCCTGCTGTTCCCGCTGCAGAACATCAACCAGCCGCTGACGCGCGTGATGGTGCCTCTGCTAAGCCGCATCCATGAGGACAAGGCTCGATTTCGCGACATCTACGTGCGGACCAACTGGATGCTGGCTGCCGTTACCATGCCCGGCATCGCGGCGCTGACGATGACCTCCGATCAGGTCGTGGCGCTTCTCTTCGGCCAGGGTTGGGCGCCGGTGGCGCCGATTTTCGCCTGGCTGGGCATCGCTAGCCTGGTCCAGTCCGTTTCAAGCACCACAGGCTGGATATTCATCTGTCAGGGCAAGACGAAGACCATGTTCCACTGGGGCATCTATTCGTCACTGACGACCGTAGCCGCCTTCATCGTCGGCCTGCACTGGGGTGCCGTCGGCGTTGCCGCGGCCTATGCCATCAGCGGTTACGTGCTGCGCGTTCCCGTGCTTGCCGTGCTGGTCCATCGAGTCGGTCCCGTCACAGCCGCCGACTTTCTGGTCATGCAGGGGCTTTTCATTGCCTCGTCCCTGCTCGCCTGGCACGCGTACTCGTGGTTGCCGGCGTCGCTGACCGGACAGTCAGACCTGCTCGCGGTCTTTCTCGCGATTGCTCTCAATTACGGGATCGGTCTCATTCTCATGCTTGCGGTCGCCCAGTCGCGCCGCGCGTTGTTCACCACCCTGTCCAACGCCGCGCGCAACATCCGCTGAGTGACCGTCGATCAACGGTGCCAGCAGGTTTGTGGCCGACATCGCCGAGGCATGCTCCTCAAGCACGGCCTGAAGGCTGGTCTGGCGATAGAGGTTGAGGTTTGCTGCAAATCTGCCGAGCTTTTCGCCCGCTTCTTCAGGCGTTACCGTGTCGATGTCGAGCAGCACGTCGGCGACACCGATCCGTTTGGCCACTTCCTTGGTCTTGAACTCATAGGCGATTGGCAGCACCGGCGTGCCGACACAAAGCGACATGATCATCATGTGCATACGCGTGGCGACCACGAAGTCGAAGCCTTTCACCAGCGCCATCAACTGTTCCGGCGTGTGAAACGCAGCATCTACGGTCACATGTTTGGCGATCTCCGGATCGAGTTCGGCGACGATCGCCCGCGCGGTCTTGGAATCGTCATGCGCGTATTCCGACACCCCCTGACACGTGGAGACGAACGTCACCTCCTTGCCGTGGTCCCTGACGAGAATCGACGCGATCTCGCGGATCGAATCGAGATAGCGGCGCATGCCGCCTTCGCCATCGCTGACGTAATTCCAGTGGCGGACGGAAATGGCGACACGGCCCGTCGGCGCCGGCGGCTGACCGGAGGCTAGAATTTTCTCGATCCTGTCGGTATCGGCAAGGGCGAAGACGGCATCGGCCACCACGTGGCATTTGCCGAAATCCTTCACCAGATCCTGGATATGGTTTCTGGACCGTTCGTCACGCAGCAGGATGAGCGGGCTGCGGTCGAAGATCGGGCTCAGTTCCTGGCGGTTGTAACTTTTATTGAACGGGCCGAGGGATTGCGTGAAGAAGACCGGATCCTTGCCGAGCACGGCATCAAGCCGGAACTGATTGAGACGTCTTTCGAGATTGTAGTTCTCGACGAGATAGGTCCCGCCTGTCGTGACCACGAGATCGGCGCCAGTGTAGATATCGAGGCTGCGACGGTCACTCCGGCTGAAGAAAGCGCCAATCGCGCTGCTCCCGAACCACCGCAGGGCCTGAAGGACAATTTTGTTGTAGATCGGCTTGATCCAGTTCTTCAGTCCATCGCCATTCTTATACCGGAAAAGGGACTCCGACAGCAGCTTGTGAAATTCAAGGTCCGGATAATCCCTTTGCGGGTAAAGCCTCGCCGCGACCTCGGGCTGGCTGTCGAAGATGAAGAATTGCAGGTCGCTCCCGGCGACTGCCTTTAGGATGTGCCGGATCGCTAGCAAAATCGCTGCATCCCCGGTGTTCAGGCAGACTGTGTTTTCGACCACGATCTTCATGGAATTACCTCATATCGTCAGCAGATTCCGCGGCCAGGCCAGCGGTGCTTAAGACGGGGGTGACCGAAAAATGCTGCACGCCAGGACGATCCCGATGCGCTCCGCGTCACGATTTAGGGCGCCGCACCAGGTGACCAACCGCACGGTCCGAGTGGCGCTAAAAGCTAGCCCGAGATTAACGCCTCAATTTTGCAGTGCAACAGAAAAGGTGGATCGTTGCACCAAAAATGTTGCGATGCAGCAAGACCTGTACTAGGATTCCTATGGGTGGGCCAACAGCGGTCGAGTTTTCATGCTGCATGTCTTGTACCTTGTGCACGACGTTTCCGACCCGGCAGTGCGCCGAAGGATTACGATGCTCAGGGCAGGTGGGGCCCAGGTCACCTTGGCCGGCTTCCGTCGCACCACGACTCCGATAGCGGATGTCGAGGGATTGCGGCCGATCGACCTTGGCGCGACGCGTGACGGGCGATTCGGCCAGCGCCTCGCGGCGGTCGCCAAGGCGACGTTATCGATGGGCTCGAAGCTTGCCGGAGTGCCGAGGCCCGATCTCATCATCGCGCGCAACCTGGAAATGCTGGCGCTCGCCCGCCGCGCGAGGTCAGCCTTAGGTGCGTCGGTTCCGATCGTATACGAGTGCCTCGATATTCATCGCCTGGTGCTGCGCAACGATGTCCTGGGCAAGGCGCTGCGCGCCACCGAACGCTTTTTGGCCAGGGACGTGAAGCTGCTGGTTACCAGTTCGCCGGCCTTCATAGCCAATTACTTCAAGCCGTTCGGCCAGGTCGCGGCACCCATCGAGCTGGTCGAAAACAAGTATTTCGAGGTCGCGGCGGTCTTGCCTGGCGATGCTGAAGCGGTTGAGAGCCCGCCCGGCCCGCCGTGGCGGATCGGCTGGTTCGGCGCCCTGCGCTGCCGCCGTTCGCTCGAGTTGCTGGCCGATTTCTCCCGCCGAATGGAGGGACGCTTCGAGGTCGTGCTGCGCGGCCGCCCGGCTTTGTCCGAATTCCCGGATTTCCATGGCTTCGTCGAAGCCGAGCCATGGCTGTCGTTTCGCGGGCCCTACCGCAACCCGGAGGACATGGCGGCGATCTACAAGGAAGTCCATTTTTCCTGGGCAATCGATTTCTTCGAAGCCGGGCAGAACTCCGAATGGCTTCTGCCAAACCGGCTCTATGAGGGCTGCCGTTTCGGCGCGGTGCCGATCTCGATGGGCAACACCGAGACCGGGCGGTTCCTAAAACAGCAGGATATCGGTGTGTTGTTGCCGCAGGCGTCGCCCGAAGCGCTCGAAGCCGAACTCGGCAAGATGGAGGAGCATCGCTTTGCCAGGCTGAAAGGGCGTGTTCTTGCCCGCAACCCAAGGACCTGGAGCTACGATCGCAGCGATTGCCGGGCGCTCGTCGAGCGGCTGCGCAGCCTGACCGCCATGCCCGGCTCCTTTGCGGCCGAGGCATTGGCATAGGATGGGCAGAGATGGACAGTGGCAGGATGGACAGAGGTTGATGACGCAGACTGAAAAGCCTTCATCCAGCCTGATCGTTATCCCGTGCCTGAACGAAGCCGCCCATATCGGCGCGCTGCTCGATCAATTGCGACCCGCGGCAGCCAGGCTTGACGCCCGGATCATTGTCGCCGACGGCGGCAGCACCGACGGCACGCTGGCCATCGTCAAGGATATCGTTGCGAAGGACCAGCGCGTTGTCCTGCTTAACAATAAGCGACGCATCCAGAGCGCGGCGATCAATCTCGCCGTCGGCACGTTCGGCGAGGGCGCCGACTATCTGATCCGCATCGATGCGCATGGCGGCTATCCCGACGACTATTGCGACCGGCTGGTCGAGGAGGCATTGGCCACCGGGGCGGATTCGGTTGTCGTTTCGATGCTGACCAGCGGCAGCGGCACCGTGCAGAAGGCCGCCGCCGCGGCACAGAATTCCAAGCTCGGCACCGGCGGCTCGAAGCATCGGCATCTTTCGGGGGGAGAGTGGATCGACCACGGCCATCACGCACTGATGCGGATATCGGCCTTCGAGGCAGTCGGCGGTTATGACGAGACGTTCAGTCACAATGAGGACGCCGAGCTCGATTACCGGCTGAGACAAGCCGGCTACAAGATCTGGATGAGCGGCAAGACGCAGATGGTCTACTATCCACGCGCCTCGCTCAGCGGCCTCTATTTCCAGTATCTCGGCTATGGCCGCGGCCGCGCCAAGAACGTCCTCAAGCATCGCGTCATCCCAAAGGTCCGGCAGATGGTGCTGCTGTTGGTGTTTCCGGTCGTGCTGTTGGCCGCCTTCTCCTTTGTGTATTGGCTGGCGGCAGTGCCGCTGCTGGTCTGGGCTTCGGTATGCCTCTTCTATGGCCTGTCGACGGCCATCCGCCAGCGCAATGCCGATATCGCGCTTGCCGGCGTTTCGGCGATGGTCATGCATCTTGGCTGGTCGGTCGGCTTCTGGCTGCAGCTTCTCGGCCTCGGGTCGCGACGCGAGGCGGCGTGATGGCGGCGCAGGGCAAGAAGCGCAGCATTGACGTCGGCGTCTGCACGTTCCGCCGGCCGGAACTGGCCGACACGCTACGCTCGCTCGACGCCATGGACATGCCTGAAGGGTTCGATGTCAGCATCGTCGTCGCCGACAATGACGACGCCCCGACCGCCCGCGACCTGGTGACGGCGCTGTCGCGGGAATTGACGGTGCCGATCCGCTATCAGCATGCTCCGGCGCGTAACATTTCGATCGCCCGCAACGCCTGCCTCGACGCCAGCACTGCGGATTTCGTCGCCTTCATCGATGACGACGAGACGGCCACGCCCGCATGGCTCGCCGAACTGGTCGCCATGGCTGAAGCAAGCGATGCCGCCGCTGTGCTCGGCCCGGTCAGGGCGCACTATCGCCCGGATGCGCCGGACTGGATGCGGCGCGGCGATTTCCATTCGACCTTGCCCGTCTGGGTGCGCGGCGAGATCCAGACCGGCTACACCTGCAACGTCCTGCTCCGGATGGGATCTGGGAGCCTGCGCGGCCGCCGCTTCAGCCTGGCGCGCGGCCAGACCGGCGGCGAGGACACCGAGTTCTTCGACCAGATGCACAAGTCCGGCGGCCGCATCGCTTTTGCGCCGGAAGCCTGGGTCGACGAGGTGGTGCCGCGCACAAGGGCGGCATTCGACTGGCTCGGCCGCCGCCGCTTCCGCGTCGGGCAGACGCATGGCCATCTTCTGGGGCGCAACGCGCGCGGCATCGGCCTGGTCAAGCAGGTCGGCCTGGCGTCGGCGAAGGCCATCTATTGCTTCGCCTCGGCACTTCCGGTCCTCATCAGTCCGGTTCGAAGGAACCGAAGCGTGCTGCGCGGCATTATGCATGTCGGCGTCGTCAGTGGGCTGGTCGGCATTCGCGAAATCCGGCTCTACGGTCAGCCTTCGCCACAGGAGGGAGGCAAGCGTGCAGCCTGATGTGAGCTTCGTGATTGCCGCCTTCAACGCCGAGGCGACCCTCGACCGGGCGATCGCCGGCGCCATCGCCCAGAACAACGTCAGCGTCGAAATCATCGTTGTCGACGACAAGTCGAGCGACGCGACGCTCGATGTGGCGCGGGCCTATCCGCAGGATATCGTCCGCGTCGTCGCTCTGGCCAGCAATCGCGGCCCTGGCGGGGCCAGGAATGCTGGCCTCGACGCCGCCCGAGGCAGGTGGATCGCGGTTCTCGATTCCGACGACGCCGTCTTTCCCAATCGGCTCGCCGCCATGATCGCGCGTGCCGAGAGTGCAGGCGCCCAGATCGCCGTCGACAACCTCCAGGTCATTCGCGAGGACGGTATCATCGAGGCCGCGATGTTCCCGCGGCACTATCTGGAAGGCTTGCGGGAAATTTCGCTGGCCACTTACATCGCCGGCAACATCCTCTTCGAATCTAAGTTCAATCTCGGCTATCTCAAGCCGATCTTCCAGCGCGAGTTCCTGAACGAGAACGGGCTTCGCTACGATGAAAAACTGATCATCGGGGAAGACTACATCCTCCTGGCCAACGCCTTGGCCATGGGCGGCAAATGCGTCGTCGAACCTGATATCGGCTATGCCTATCATATCCGCAGCGGCTCCATCTCCCGTGTGCTCGAGCTTCACCATATCGAAGCGATGCACAGGGCAGATGCCGTGTTCGCTCAAACTCATCAGATGGATGACGCCGCGCAGGCCGCGTTCGCCCGGCGCGGCCGCAGCCTGCGCACGGCCGCCTCATTCCTGTCGATGGTTCGGCACATCAAGGCGCGGTCGCCATTCAAGGCGATCCTGACAGCACTCGGCGACCCGGCGGCGGTCAGGCATATGGGCATGCCGATCGCCGTGCGGTTGCGAAGAATGGCGGCGCAGTTTGCCGTTGGGGTGGGCAGGTGAAGATGCAGGCACATGGAGAGTTTTTCGTGGCCTGTGAATGGACTGAAGTCGATCTCCTCAGAAGGAATTTGCGATGAAGAAAATCAGGAAGGCCGTCATACCGGTGGCGGGGCTTGGAACACGGTTCCTGCCGGCGACCAAATCGATGCCGAAGGAAATGCTTCCTGTCGTTGATAGACCCGTCGTGCAATATGCGGTGGACGAGGCCTTCGAGGCCGGCATCGAGCACATCGTGTTCGTGACCGGTCGCAACAAGGCGGTAATCGAGGACTATTTCGACCTCCATCCGGAACTGATCGGAACCCTGGAACAGACCGGCAAGAAGACGCAGTTGCAGTCGCTGGAAAGCCTCTTGCCGGTGGCCGGCGCCACCAGCTTCATCCGCCAGCAATCGCCGCAAGGCCTCGGCCATGCCGTCTGGTGCGCGCGCGAAGTCATCGGCAACGAGCCCTTCGCCTTGCTGCTGCCGGACATGGTCTCCTTTGGCGGGCGCGGATGCCTCGCCGAAACCGTCGACCTTTATGAGCGCACCGGCGGCAATGTCATCGCCGTCGAGCGTTGCGAACCGGCCGAGACCAACAAATACGGCATCGTTGGCCGCGGCGCCGAGATCGGCAGTGGCTTCGAGGTGACGGCGATGGTCGAAAAGCCGGCGCCGGCCAACGCGCCGTCGAATTTCTACATCAACGGCCGCTACATCCTGCAGCCCGAGATCTTCGCGCTTCTGGGCAATCAGCAGCGCGGCGCCGGCAACGAGATCCAGCTGACGGACGCCATGGTGCGTCTGTCGAAGGATCAGCCGTTCTTCGCCCAGCCTTTCAAGGGGCGCATGTTCGACTGCGGTTCCAAGGAAGGGTTCATCCAGGCCAACATCGCCTTCGCGCTCGCGCGCGACGACATGAAGGGCCCGGTTTTCGAGATGCTTCAGGAGTTCGTCCGGTCGCATGAACGTCAGGAAGAAGCCGCATAATGCCCATGTTTTGGGAGCATTTTCAGATGGTGGATGGCGCGGGGCTATAGGCCCAGCGCTGTCTGGCACGAAGTTTGCGTCGCTTTTGCGCAAACGCTCCCGATCCTGGCGGCGCCTGCAAGCCAAAGCATGATCCCGGAAAGTGGGTCCCGGTTTCCGGAAAAGATCATGTTCAAATAGTGAGATAGAGCCCATTGCGATCAATCGGAATGGGACCGGCTCTAGAATTGGACCGAAGATGAACTATGCCAACTTTCCTCTCGACAAGAGGATGCCATTGCCGAATTCCGACGCAGGAGACGGCGAAGACTTCATCGATATCGAGCGGCTGCTTGGCATGGCTGCGCGGCAGGCCAAGGTGGTTGCCGTGTGCGCTGTCATTGGCCTTTTCCTGGGCGTGCTCTATTTGCAGACCACGCCGCCCAAATATCAGTCGTACGCGAGCGTGCTGATCGACGAGGGCTTGAACAAGATCGTCGACGACATTTCGGCGGCGTCGACAACCATGCAGACCGATTCCGCCATCCTGAGCCAGATCGAAATCCTGACCTCGACGCGGCTTGCTTCGGTCGTCGTCGACAAGCTGAAGCTCGACCAGAATGATGCGTTCATGAATCCGCCCATATCGGCTCTGGCGAAGGGCGTTGGTTTCGTCCGAAGCGTGATCCAGTATGTCCGCCCCAGTCCTTCCATGCCGGGTGTTGGCGACATCAGTAAGCTCGACCCCGCCGCCCGCGACGCGCTGATGGCGACGTCGCGTCGTGACTACGCAATCCTCAAGCTGCAAAGCGAGGTGCAGGCGGAGCGCGTCGGGCGAAGCTTCGTCATCACCCTAGGTTACCAGGCGACGGATCCGGCCCTCGCAAACGCGGTCACCAAAGCCTATGCCGAGGCCTATCTCGCCGATCAGCTCGATGCCAGCTTCGACGCCACCGAGCGGGCGGCGGTCTGGCTGCAGGGTCGATTGACGGAACTGCGCCAGAGTTCCCAGGCAGCCTCGCTCGCCGTTGAGAAATTCAGGGCCGAACACGGGCTCGCCGCCAACAGCGATGGCCAGCTGATGAGCGACAAGCAGCTCTCCGATCTCAATGCGCAGCTCATCGTGGCGCAGGCCGACACCGCGCGCGCCAGCGCCCGCTACCAGCAGTACAAGGCGATTGTCGACAGCGGTTCCGACAACGCCTTCAAGGACGCCGCCATATCGAGCGACCAGCCGAGCAGTTCGGTCATCGCGGCGCTTAAGACCCGCTACCTGGCGGTGTCCAAGCGGCTGCAGGACGTCGAGGCGAATTTCGGTCCCGAGCATCCACAGGCGGTTGCGCTCGCCAAGGAAAAGGCCGACATCTCGACCCAGATTTTCGGCGAACTGAAGCAGCTGACCGAAAGCTATCGCAACGAATATGAGGTGGCGCAGACGCGCGAGACCGCGCTCAGGGCCAACGTAGCGGCCGCACAAGGCAAGAGCTCGGTCGATAACCAGACGCAAGTCAAGCTGCGTGAACTCGATCAGCAGGCGACGGCGCTCACCACGCTCTATCAGACATTCCTCGGCCGTTATGAGGAAGCCGCACAGCAGCAATCCTTCCCGGTCGGCAAGATCCGTATCATCTCGGACGCTTCGATGCCGCTTAGCGCGTCAAGCCCGCGCACAATTGTCGTGCTTGGACTTTCGCTGGTTCTTGGCATGCTGATGGGCGCCGGCTTCGGTGGCCTGAACGAGTTCAACGAACGGTTCTTCAGGACCGGCGAGGATGTACGCGACCGCGTCGGCCTGAAATTCCTCGGCTATCTGCCGATGATCGGCGGCAAACTCGGCAAGGAAGAAAAGCCGGGCGAGACCCAGGTGGATGCCAAGACCGCCAAATCGCTGTCGGCTGCAGAAAAACGGGCGCGCATGCGGGTCAGCATCGATTCGCCGGCCTCGATGTTCTCCGAGACGCTGCGCAGCGCCAAGATCGCCTTCGACGTCGTATTGGAAGGGCAAGGCAGCCGTGTCATCGGCATCATCTCGGTGCTCCCCGGCGAGGGCAAGTCGACGGTCGCGGCCAATCTCGCCGGCCTGCTTGCCACCAACGGTGCCAAGACCTTGCTGATCGACGGTGACATGCGCAATCCCGGCCTCAGCCGGGGCCTTGGCATGGAAGCCGAGCAGGGCTTGATGGAGGCGGTGGTCAACGGCCTGACCTGGCAGTCCGTCGGCAAGATCGACAGGCAGACGAAGCTGGCGATCATCCCGGCAGCGCTGCGCGGCAACTTCTCACATACGAGCGAACTTCTCTCCTCGGCGGGCATGCGGCGTTTTGTCGAGAACGCCAAGGAGACATTCGAATACATAGTCGTCGATCTGCCGCCGCTCGGACCTGTGGTCGATGCCAAGGCCTTCGCGCCGCTGGTCGACGGTTTTGTGCTCGTCACCGAATGGGGGAGCACGCCGCGCGCAATGGTCAGGTCGATGCTGGAATCCGAACCCTACGTCGCCAACAAGATCGTCGGCGCGGTGCTGAACAAGGTCGACCTGAAGAAGCTGGCCAAATACGGGTCGTTCGGCGGCTCGGAGAAATTCTTCGACAAATACTCGACCTACTATCTGGAAAAGTCGGAGGTGCGCGGCAAGGCACCGGTCTGATTTGACCGCTGCCAGGGCAAGACCGGCCGCGTTCCGTTCATCGCGACTGGACGCTCTGGCGCGGACGATCGCCACCCAAGCATGGCCGCGCCGACAACGTCGTGGATCGTGTAGAGTGCATTCTCCGTGCACAATAAAAGACTGCCCGCCGATCGGGAAAAGCCGCGCGACAAGTAAACCGCTTCAGCGCTCAAAGGCCGATCCCGCGCGCCTTCAGGGCGGCGGAGATCTCGTCGAGAATGACCGGATCGTCGATCGTCGCCGGCATCGCCCATTCTTCCTTGTCGGCGATCTTTTGCATGGTGCCGCGCAGGATCTTGCCCGAGCGCGTCTTGGGCAGGCGCTTGATCGTCACCACCGTCTTGAAGGCGGCGACCGGGCCGATGCGTTCGCGCACCAGGCCGACCACTTCACCTTCGATCAGGCCGATATCGCGCGTCACGCCCGCATTCAGCACCACGAAGCCGAGCGGGACCTGCCCCTTCATCGCATCGGCAATGCCGATGACCGCGCATTCGGCGACATCGGGATGGGCCGAAAGCACCTCCTCCATGGCGCCGGTCGACAGCCGGTGGCCGGCGACATTGATGATGTCGTCGGTGCGGGCCATGACGTAGAGATAGCCGTCCTCGTCGACCATGCCGGCATCCGCCGTCTTGTAGAAGCCGGGGAACTCGTCGAGATAGGCTTGGCGGAAGCGTTGGTCGGCGTTCCACAGCGTCGGCAGGCAGCCGGCCGGCAGCGGCAGCTTGACCACCACATTGCCCAGCGTGCCGCGCGGCACCTCGTGGCCCGCATCGTCGAGCACGCGAATGTCGTAGCCGGGCATAGGCACGCCCGGCGAGCCGTATTTCACCGGCAGCAGGCCGAGGCCGGCGGGATTGATCGTCATCGGCGAGCCGGTCTCGGTTTGCCACCAATGATCGATCACCGGCACGTTCAGCTTCTGCTCCGCCCATTTGATGGTTTCCGGGTCGGCGCGCTCGCCGGCAAGGAACAGCGTGCGGAATTTCGACAAATCGTATTTCGCGATGAACTCGCCCTTCGGATCCTGCCCCTTGATGGCGCGGAATGCGGTCGGAGCGGTGAAAAGCGCTACGACGCCATATTCCGATATCACCCGCCAGTAGGTGCCGGCATCGGGCGTGCCGACAGGCTTGCCCTCGAACAGGATGCTGGTGCAGCCATGCAGCAGCGGCCCGTAGACGATATAGGAATGCCCGACCACCCAGCCGACATCGGATGCAGCCCAGAACACCTCGCCCGGCTTGACGCCGAACTCGTTTTCCATCGTCCATTTCAGCGCGACCATGTGGCCGCCATTGTCGCGCACGATGCCCTTTGGCTGGCCGGTCGTGCCCGATGCGTAGATGATGTAGAGCGGGTCGGTGGCAAACACCGGCACGCAATCGACATTGGCGCCCGCTGCCCGTTCGCGGGCGACGGCATCGGCGTAGTCGATGTCGAAATGCTCCTTGAGGTCGCAGCGCAGCTGGTCGCGCTGCAGGATCAGGCAGGCGTCCGGCTTATGGCGGGAGATCTCTATCGCCTTGTCGAGCAGCGGCTTGTAGGCGACGACGCGACCCGGCTCCAGGCCGCAGGAAGCGGAAATGATCAGCTTCGGTCTGGCATCGTCGATGCGGGTGGCAAGCTCATGCGAGGCAAAGCCGCCGAACACCACGGAATGCACCGCGCCGATGCGGGCACAGGCAAGCATGGCCATGGCTGCCTCCGCCACCATCGGCATGTAGATGATGACGCGGTCGCCCTTGCCGATGCCGCGGTTCTTCAGCACCGAGGTGAGTGCGACCACCTCGCGCTTGAGTTCGGCATAGGTGAACTTCTTGACCGTACCGGTGATGGCGCTGTCATGGATCAGCGCGATCTGGTCGGCGCGTCCGCCCGCCACATGGCGGTCGATGGCGTTGTAGCAGGTGTTGCAAGTGGCGCCGGCAAACCAGCGGCCATAGACGCCGGCAGAGGCATCGAACACCTTGTCATAGGGCGAATACCAGTCGATGGCGCGGGCCGCATCCGCCCAGAATTGTTCCGGGTCGCGTTTCCAGCCCTCATAGACCTCGTGATAGCGTGAAGTCATCCGGCTCCTCCCCAGGAATGATTTTCAACCCTCCAGATAGCGCGCTCTATCCTTGGCCGCAAATGCACGCTGTTGTGCTGATGACATTTTGAGCTGGGGGAGGCGCTATCAAGGGCCGCGACCGCCGCCTTATTGCCGTGACCGGTCAGCCGCGCCAACACGCAGCGCCCTGACAGGCGGAATCCGCTTGGTGAAAGCAAGTTGCTCTAGATCGGCAGGGCCACAAGCATAAGGCCAATGCCGCCAGCGGTCAAAATAACCGTCGCCAGTGCTTTTCTGTGACGTTCGAAGCTCGTCGGAGCCCGCTCCCAATTGTAACGCATACGCCATCTCCCCAAGACCCAGGCAGGTTTTACCTTACTCTACGGAAGAAAAGCAATGGTCGAGCCGGTCAGTCAGTTGCTTGTCGCCTCGCCTTGATGACTATTTCTAGGACGATTCCGGTCTGACGCAGCAGCAGCTTTTCTTCGGGTGCGTGAGAGATGGCAGCATCAACCCGAACAATGTTGCGGCTAAAGGGATTGTCCGGGATAGTTGCAGAAAAGCTGGGTGTTAGCCAGCTTTACATGCCCCAGCGCAACGCGGCCGTGTGCACCGGCGCGTCCCAGAATGCGGTCGTCTCGTCGTCGAGCATGGTGAGTGTGATCGAGCAGCCGGCCATGTCGAGCGAGGTGACGTAGGAGCCGACCAGCGAACGGGTCACCGTCACGCCGTGCGCCTCGAAAATCGTCCGCGCGCTGTTGTACATCAGATAGAGTTCCATCAGCGGTGTGCCGCCGAAGCCATTGACGAACAGCAGCGCCGGGCCTTTCGCCCTGTCGCCGAGATCGCCCAGGATTGCGGCACAAATCTCCTGCGCGATAGCATCGGCGCTTTTCAACGTGTCGCGCCGGCGTCCGGGCTCGCCATGGATGCCGACACCGAATTCCATCTCGCCGTCGCCGATGTCGAAAGTCGGCTTGCCCGCCGCCGGCACCGTGCAACTGGTCAGCGCCACGCCCATCGAGCGGGTGGCGGCGTTGACGCGGTCGCCTAGCGCCTTCAGTGGCGCCAGCGCTAGGCCATGCTCGCCCGCCGCGCCGACGATTTTTTCCACCACCAACGTACCGGCGACGCCGCGCCGGCCCGTCGTATAAGAAGAATTCTCGACGGCGACATCGTCATTGATCACGATCTGCTGGATGCCTTCCGACATCTCGGCCGCCATGTCGAAGTTCATCACGTCGCCCTCGTAGTTCTTGACGATGAACAGGCAGCCGGCGCCGGTGTCGACGGCTTCCGCCGCCGCCAGCATCTGGTCCGGTGTCGGCGAGGTGAACACCTGGCCGGGGCAGGCGGCGTCCAGCATGCCGTGACCGACAAAGCCGCCATGCAGCGGCTCATGGCCCGAGCCGCCGCCAGAAATCAGCGCCACCTTGCCCGGCCGCAAGATCTTCCGGCGAATGAATTTATGCTCGTCGCCAAGCACGAGGATGTCGGCATGGGCGGCCACGAAACCGTCGAGGCTCTCGGTCAGCACCGTGTCCACCGAGTTCATGAATTTCTTCACGGCCGTCTCCTCCCGAAATAGGCCAGATAGAAACGATCAGCCACCCTTGCCGGTGATGCTGGTGATCTTCTGGATGAAGTCGTTCACCGCCCTGTCGAGCGCGGCGTTCTGCTTGTCGTCGCCGAAATCGGGCACAACAAGCGAAACATGCCGCGTCTTGCGCATCCCTGCGGCGACGGACATTTTGCCGGGATGCGCCTGATGGTAGGCGGCGAGAAACTGGTCACGCTCGGCCGGGCTGAAATGGCACACCGAAAATATAGCCGGCAAATGTTTGGACGGAATCGGGATCGAATAGGCCGGACTGGAAATCTGCGTGACGAAGCTGCGGTGTTTGCCGAGCGCGTCTGCAAGGCGCTGGCGCATGCCGGACGGACGCTGGTCGATGACGTTCGACAGGATCGTCTTGTAGGCGCGGATTGCCTCTTCGGAGCCGGGTTCGGGTTTCTTGTCGATCATGCCAGCCGCGCCTAAATCGAAACGTCGGCGATGGCCGCCTTGGCCATGGCGAGTTGCGCCGGAGCGACGGAAAGGTCGCGCAGGCCGGCTTCGAGCAGTGACGGGATCGAGGCGGGATCGCCGCCGGCATCGCCGCACAGGCTGACCGGGATTTCTTCACGCAGGCCAAACGCGGTCACGGCAGCGATCAGCCGCAGCACGGCAGGATGACGAACCGAATTCAGATGTGCCACCGCGGCATTGTCGCGGGCGGCCGCCATGACATATTGGGTGAGATCGTTTGAGCCGATAGAAAAGAAGTCGACCTCGGCAAGCGCTTCCGGCGCGATCGCCACCGAAGGCACTTCGACCATGATGCCGAGTGGCGGCATCTTTTGGGCGATGCCGCGCGCGGCAAGCGCGGCCTGTTCCTCAGCGAATATCGCCGCTGCCTGCCTGTATTCCTCAATAACGGCGATCATCGGGAACATCACCTTCAGACTGCCGTGCACGGCTGCGCGCAACAGCGCACGGATCTGTACACGAAAAACCTCCGGTCTTGCCAGCGACAGCCTGATGCCGCGCAGGCCAAGAAACGGGTTGCTCTCCTCGACGGTGAAGCCGGGCACCGGCTTGTCGCCGCCGGCATCGACGGTACGGATCGTCACCGGCTTGTCGCCGGCCCACTCCAGCACCTTGCGGTAGGCGCGATATTGCGTCTCCTCATCCGGAAGCGTCCTGCCGAAGAGGAATTCGGTGCGCATCAGCCCGACACCGTCGCAGGTGGCGATGTCGATGCTGTCGACTTCGGACGGGTCGGCGATGTTGACCTGCACGCGAACGGGCGTGCCGGTTCTGGTCACCGCCGGCCGTGCCAGGAAAGTCCCAGCCCGGTCGCGGCGCGCCGAGAATGATGACGACGATTGGCGAAAGGTGTCAATGTCAGCCTTGGAGGGTGACAGCACGATGCCGCCATGTTCGGCGTCGAGCAGGGCGATGCCTGAGGGGTGAGCCGGCGAAGCGCCCAGCCCGACGACCATGGGAACGCCGCGCGAGCGCGCCAGCATGGCGACGTGGCTGGCGGTGCTGCCTGCCTCCAGCGCGATGCCGCCGCCGCCGTTCCAGTCGGTTTCGAGAAAGCGCGTCGGCGCGATGTCCTCGCCATAGAGAATGGCGCCGACCGGTGCCTGGATGTCGCTGTCCTTGGTCAGTGCCCGCAGCACCTGGTCCCTTATGTCGCGTATGTCGGCGGCGCGTGCGTGGAAATAGTCCTGGTCCGAGGCATCGTAGCCGGCGATCTCAGCGTCGAGCGCCTGTCGCCACGCCACATCGGCGGGTTGACCAGTCTCGATCGCGGCAAAGGCCGGGCGGCTCAGTGCATCGTCCTCCAGCATGGCGATTTGAAATTCAAGAATGTCGGCGGCGTCTCCGTCGGCGGTTTGGATCAAAGCGGCGAGACGAGCCGCCGCACTGCCGATTGCGCTCTCGAGCGCGGCTTTCTCATCGTCGGCTGTTTCCTTGCAGACATAGGATGCGGCAATCCGGTCGAGATCGAACAGCGGCCCCTCGGCATAGCCGGCCGAGGCCGAAATGCCTTGCAGCCTAAGCGGTCCGGACATGGTCCGTGCCTTCGTCGAAATCGCGGCGCACCAGTTCGACTAGCGCGTCGACGGCATCATTGGCGCCGTCGCCGCTGGCCCTGATATGCAGTACCGTACCCTTCGGCGCCTTGGTCGCCATCACCTTGACGATGCTCTTGGCGTCGAACCACGGTCCGTTGGCGGCCAGCGCTATTTCCACCTCTGCGGCAAAAGTCTTGGCCAGCTTGGTGAACTTCACCGAAGGACGCGCGTGCAGGCCCACCTCGTGGGTGATCACAACGGTCGCTTCGGCGGATGCGGACATGTCTTCAGGCTTCCCGTTCGCTCACGACGGCGACAATTCATGCGCCGTCGCCACCACTTCCTTCAGCGAGGCGCCGCCGGAAGATTCGGTCGCCGCCATCACCGCGCCTTCGACGATCGGCGCGTTGCACACGATGATCTTTTGCGACCGTGGCTCGCCGATCATCTCCACCGCCATTTCACTGTTGGTCTCGGCGCCGCCGAGATCGACCAGGATGGCGACACCGGCCTCCGACCACGCCCTGTCGATGGCGCCCATGATCGCCTCGACATTGGTGCCGAGTCCGCCATGGCCGTTTCCGCCGCACCACGCAAGCGGCACTTCGTCGCCCACCATCTGCCGGACCATGTCGGCCGTGCCCTCGGCGACCAGCGGCGAATGCGAAACGATGACGATGCCGACATTGCTCATGGCTGACGTTCCAGCGTTTCGACGATCGTGCGTACCAGAAGCGCGGTCGAACGTGCGCCGGCATCCATGTGGCCGATCGAACGTTCGCCGAGGAACGAGGCGCGGCCACGCAGGGCCTTCATCGGCACGGTCGCCTTAGCCGCAGTGTCGGCGACATCGGCGATTTCCGATCCAGTCTTGCCCTCGACCAACGCGTCATGCACCGGCTGTAGGACGTCGAGCATGGTTTTTTGTCCAACCTGTGACTTGCCGCGCGCGGCCACCGCCTCGATCGCCTTGCCGAAGGCCGCGGTCAGATTGGTGCGATCGGGTTCCGCCGAAATTTCCTTGCCGAGCGCCATGAACAACGTTCCGAACAGCGGGCCGGAAGCGCCGCCGACCGTCATCACCAGCTTGGTGCCGATCGCCTTCAGGGCCTCGGGCAATGGCTTGGCAGCAAACATATCGGCCTCGGCCCGCACCGCCTCGAAGCCGCGCTTCATGTTCAGCCCGTGGTCGCCGTCGCCGATCGCCTGGTCGAGCGCCGTCAACTCTTCGGCGTGCTCGGCAATCGTGTCCGCGGCAGCCGTTATCAGTCCGGCAAGGTTCAGCGCCGCCATATCACCCGCATTCCTGGTTTCCACCTTTCCGGCAGTATCGAAAGAACGCTCATTCGACAACTGGAGCATGCATCAGGCCGCTTCGTGCAGCGCGGCGGCGGCCGCGAAGACCTCGGCCACCGCATAGGCGCCGGGATCCACAACACCTTGCAGCTTGCTGCCGACATAGGCGGATCGTCCGGCCTTCGCCTTCTCCATGGAGGAGGTAGCCTCTGCGCCGCGTCGGGCCGCTGTTGCAGCATCTTCCAGGCCATTGGCGTCGAGCGCTTTCAGGGCCGGTTCCAAGGCATCGACCATGGTCCGATCCCCAATCCTTGCACCGCCATAGAAGGTCATCCGCTCCAGGCCAGCTAGCAGCGCCTTGGCCAGTTTGGCCCCGCTGTCCAAACCCTGAGCCGCCGCCGTGAAAAAGATCGACAGCAGCACGCCGCTGGAACCGCCCATGGACGCGCTCAGAATGTCACCTATCGCACCAAGGGTCGCGGCAGGTTCGGCAAGCGGCAGCGTGTCGAGCCGTTCCAGCACGCTGCGTGCGCCGGTCGCTGCCGTCGAGCCGGTGTCGCCGTCACCCGCCTTGGCATCCAGCGCGTTCAAGGTGCCTTCGAGCGCGATCAGTCTTTCGCAGACCGTGACGATCAGGCGTCTGGTGTGTGCATCCTGGCTGGGCTTGCGCGCCGCATTTTGCCCGGCCGCTTTCGACATCGGCAAGACGGCGGGCGGTACAACAGGCTTGGCCGGCATCCAGGCATGCGGGCCGACTGGCGCCAGCAAGGCTGTTTCGCGTGCCGCGTCGAGCCGGATCAGCGACAGCGAGAAACCGTTCATGTTGAGCGCCGTCATCAGCGGGCCTGGGCCGATGGTCAGCTTGATCGCTTTGGCCAGCGGCGAAGCCAGCACCGCGTTGGCGATAACGGACATTTCGAGCGGTGGCACCGAGCCGAGATTGTTGATCAGCAGGGCGTAGCTGGCCGCAGGGTCGAGCCGTGCCGACAGGCGTTCGGCCATGACCGCGACCAGCCTGTCGGCGCTTTGCACCGCAATGCGCTCGACGCCCGGCTCGCCATGAATGCCGAGGCCGAGCTCGCCGTCATTTTCACCAAACCGGTCTTCATGCGGCTGACCGGGGATCGAGCAGGACGACAGCGACATGCCGAACGAAACGATATCCTTCGCCGCCGCGCGCGCGGCTGCCGCAACGGACGCCAGGTCATGGCCGGTTTCCGACAGATGGCCAGCGATCTTGTGCACGAACAAGGTGCCGGCAACGCCGCGCGGCTGGGTGATGTCAGGCAAAGCGATGTCGTCGGCGACGATCACCATCTCGACGCGAAACCCTTCGGCGCGCGCCTTCTCGGCCGCGAGGCCGAAATTGAGGCGGTCACCTGTGTAGTTCTTGACGATGAGCAGGCAGCCGCCCGGGCCGGTCACCGCGCGGATGGCCGCCAGCACCGCTTCGACGCTTGGCGAGGCAAAGATCTCGCCCGAGACCGCCGCTGTCAGCATGCCTTTGCCGACGAAACCGGCATGCGATGGTTCGTGCCCGGCGCCACCGCCGGAGACGATGCTGACCTTCGTCTTGTCCCAACCGGCGCGCAGCATGACCTTGATTTCGGGATAGCCATCGAGACGGGCGAGATCGCCCGCGCCAATAGTTCGCAACAGGCCCTCCAGCGCCTCGGTGACGATCGTTTCCCTGCGATTGAAAAAGTGCTTCATCGAATTCGTCCCGTACTAGCAAAGTCAAAAACTGGTGCTAAATCCTTGGCAGGCAAACACCGAAAACCGCTCACATCAGTCCGTTCACATCAGTCGTTGTCCATCGGCGCCAAAATACAGCGGCGACCGGTACCGGATCACCACTCTGTCGCCCTGCGCCAGGTCCGTGTCGGGATCGGTCAGCGTCACCAGTTTCTTGGGTCCCACCGTCACATGCAGGTGGTTCTGGTCGCCGAGATGCTCCACCCAGTCGACGACGCCGTCGGCATGGCCGTTGGCAGCCTTCTCGATCGCCAGATGTTCGGTGCGGGCGCCGATCGTCCTGGTTCCCGCCGGCGCGCCACTATCGGGCAGCAACCCCGTCGGCAGAAGATTGATCGCGGGCTGGCCTAGTCTTGCCGCGACATGCAGGTTGGCCGGCTCAGAATAGATCGTCCGCGGAGAACCGATCTGCACCAGTTCGCCATCGGCAAGGATGCCGATGCGATCGGCCATGGTCATCGCCTCGATCTGGTCATGCGTGACGTAGAGCATGGTGGCGCCGAGCTCGGTCTGGATGCGCTTGAGCTCGAGCCTGAGGTCCCCGCGCAGCTTGGCGTCGAGCGACGACAGCGGCTCGTCCATCAGATAAATCGACGGCTTGCGCACCAGCGCGCGGCCGATGGCGACGCGCTGCATTTCGCCGCCCGAAAGCTTGGTCGAGCGGTTGGCGAGCTTGTGATGGATGCGCACCATCCTCGCCACCTCCTCGACCCGGCGGCGGATCTGGTCTTCCGGCATTCTTCGCGCCGGCGAGCGCAGCGGGAAGGCGAGATTGTCGAACACCGACAGATGCGGATAGAGCGAATATTGCTGGAAGACGAAGGCGGTGTCGCGCTCGGCCGGCGATAGTGCGGTGGCGTTGTGTCCGCCGATTTCGATCGTGCCGGAATCCGGCCGCTCCAGCCCGGCGATGAGCCGCAGCGTCGTCGTTTTGCCGGCTCCGGTCGGCCCGAGCAGCACGACGAACTCGCCATCTGATATATGCAGGTCGAGGCCGTTGACGGCGGCATGATCGCCAAAACTCTTGGTCACGTTCCTGATGCGCACGTCAGCCATGACGGGCCCTCCGCTCAGAGGCCACATCGTGGATGGCGGTTCTCACCGCCCGGCCGGATCCTTTCTCGAACAGCGACAGCCGCGCGCTGCTCAGCGTCAGGCCGACATGGTCGCCGGCGGAGAGCCGGATTTCGGCCGGCACGCGTGCCTTGATGATGCCGTCCGCCGTCTCCACCGCCACGATCTGCGTGGTGCCGAGATATTCGGTGCCGTAGATGGCGCCGCGCAGCTTCGAGCTATCGTCGAAGCGGATGTGTTCCGGGCGGATGCCGAGCGCCATATCGCTGGGTACGATGTCCTCGCGGACCTCCGGCACCGCCACTTTCGCACCTTGCACGACAATCTCCCTGGCACCCTTGGCAAGTCCGCCGCCGAAGCCCAGAAAATTCATCGGCGGCGAGCCGATGAAGTCGGCGACGAACATGGTCGCCGGGCGGTCGTAGATTTCGCGAGGTGTGCCGAACTGTTCGATGACGCCATGGTTCATCACCGCGATCTTGTCGGCCATCGACATCGCTTCCATCTGGTCGTGCGTAACATAGACGGTCGTGGCGTGGATGCGGTTGTGCAACTCGCGCAGTTCATGCACCATCAGATCACGGAATTCGGTGTCGAGCGTACCAAGCGGCTCGTCCATCAGGAAGCATTTGGGCCGCCGCACGATGGCGCGGCCGAGCGCCACGCGCTGGCGGTCGCCACCGGCAAGGCCGGAGACGGATTTGTCGAGCAGGTGGTCGATGCGCAGCAGCTTCGCCGTCTCCTCGACCCGCGTGCGGATCTCAGCCGACGGCATGCCTTGCGCCAGGAGCGGAAAGCCGATGTTCTTGCACACGTTCATGTGCGGATAGAGCGCGAACAGCTGGAAGACGAAGGCGATGTCGCGCTCGCGTGCCCGCAGCATGGTGACATCGTCGCCGCCAAGCAGGATCTGGCCGCCGGTCGGCAATTCGAGCCCGGCAATCATGCGCAATGTCGTCGTCTTGCCGCAGCCCGACGGCCCGAGCATGACGAAGAATTCGCCATCCTCGACGACGAAGTTGGAATCCTGCACGGCGACGAAATCGCCGAAGGCCTTTCTCAGGTGCTGGACGCGAATTTCGGCCATGATTATTCCGGGAATTTCGAGACGACGATGAACATCACGGTGCCGGCGAGCATGGTGATGAAGGAATAGGTGTAGAGCGACAGCGCGAAGGGCTGGAACAGCATCAGGAAGCCGATGGCGATCAGCGCCGTGGCGATGTTTTCCATCAGCCCGCGCCTGGCCCAGCGAGGCCATGATGATTTCCTGGAGTTGGCGGCGCGCGTCATACGTAGCCTTCCTTTTCCACGTCCAAAGGGAGAGATGGCTGCCAGGTGGTTCCCCCACTCCGTCGCTGCTTCGCAGCGCCACCTCTCCCCCCTCCGGAGGGAGAGGAAGGGAGCCTGGCTGAATTAGGTTCGCGCCCTTCCTCTACCCCGTCGATCGGGGGAGAGGTGTCGAGCGAAGCGCGACGGAGTGGGGGTCGACCTGGCGCGGCGCCAGACGATACATGTGCCCGCTTGCCATGCGCGCTATCGCTAAATGCTAAGCGTTCGCAAATGTGTCGATCCCGTAGCCGTAAACGAGGAGAAGGGAAACGGTGACACCGGCGGTCTCTTATTCCCACATCAATCATTTGCGCACCGCGCCGAAAGTGATGCCGCGCAGCAATTGTTTGCGAAGCAGGATTGTGAAGACCAGGATCGGCACCAGGAAGATCGTCGTGCCGGCCGCCACGGCAGGCCAGTCCTGGCCGCCTTCGCCGATGATGGTCGGGATGAAGGGCGGCGCGGTCTGCGCCGTGCCGGAGGTCAGGAGCGCTGCGAAGGCATATTCGTTCCAGGCGAAGATCAGGCAGAAGATGGCGGTCGCGGCGATGCCGGTCGTCGCCTGCGGCAGCACGGTGCGCCAGAACGCCTGCAGCCGCGTATAGCCGTCGATCATCGCCGCTTCCTCATATTCGCGCGGGATCTCGTCGATGAAGCCTTTCAGCAGCCATACAGCCAGCGACACGTTGACCGCCGTGTAGAGCAGGATCATGCCGAGAGCGGTGTCCGACAGGCCAAGCTCGCGGTACATCAGGTAGATCGGAATGGCGACGGCGATCGGTGGCATGAAGCGGGTCGACAGGATGAAGAACAAAAGGTCGTCGGCGAGCGGCACCTTGAAGCGCGAGAAGCCATAGGCCGACAGCGTGCCGAGGAACACGGCGCAGAAGGTCGAGCCGAAGGCGATGATCAGTGAATTGACGAAGCGCGGCAGGAAGTTGGACGGGCCCGCGATGACCATGTTGCGCTTGCGCGTGGTCTCGTCGCAGAAGCCGGTCGCCGGACCCAGCGAGTTGATGTATTCGGGCGTCTGCCGGGTCCGCGTCGTGAACAGGTTGCAGTAGCCTTCTAGGCTAGGCTGGAACAGGATCTTCGGCGGATAGGCGATCGAATCCGGCGGCGTCTTGAAGCTGGTGGCGAATATCCACAGCAGCGGCACGATTGAGATCAAAGCATAGGCAATGATGATCGCGCCGGCGATGCGCTTCGAGTTGACCGAGGGTGCGACGACCGAGTGGGCTGTGGTCAGGCTCATCTCTGCTTCACCTTGTTGAGCGCCTTGACGTAGATGTTGGCCAGCCCGAACACCGCGACGAACAGGATGATGGCGAAAGCCGAGGAATAGCCCGTACGCCAGCTCTCGAAGGCCTGCCGCTTCAGAGTGATCGAGGCGACTTCGGTGGTTGAGCCCGGCCCGCCTCCGGTCAACAGGTTGACCATGTCGAACATCTTGAAGTTCTCGATGCCGCGAAACAGCACCGCCAGCATGATGAAGGGCAGCGCCATCGGCAGCGTGATCGACCAGAACTGCCGCCAGTTTGAGGCGCGGTCGACCTCGGCCGCCTCATAGATGTATTCGGGGATGGAGCGTAAGCCCGCGAGGCAGATCAGCATCACATAGGGCGTCCACATCCAGGTGTCGACGATGATGATGGACCACGGCGCCAGCGACACGTTGGAGAGCATCTGGATATCCGTTGGCGGGATCCTCGTGACGAACGAGATGGCATAGGCGAACAAGCCGATCTGCGGCTCGTAAAGGAAGCGCCAGAAATTGCCGACCACCGCCGGCGACAGCATCATCGGCACCAGGATCAGCGTCGTCCAGAAGGCATGGCCGCGGAATTTCCGGTCGATCAGCCAGGCCAGCGTGAAGCCGATCAGCGTCTGCAACAGGATTGTCCAGAACACGAAATGCGCCGTGGTCTGCATGGCGAGCCAGATATCCTTGTCGCCGAGGATGCGCTGGTAGTTGGCAAAGCCGAGGTTCTTCACCACTTCGTTCGGGCGGTTGGCCCGGTAGTTGGTAAACGACAGGTAGATCGCCCAGAACAGCGGGAAGATGTTGATGGCGAGCAGCAACAGGATCGTCGGCGAGATGAACAGCCAGGCGAGGCCCTTGTCGCTGATGCCCCGGACCTTGCGGGCCAACGGTTCCGGGGTCGCCCGGGCAACGTTCTCCGCGGTCCGATTGAGCATGGTCAGTCCTGCTTCGGTCACTTGGTCGTCTCTGTCATGGAATTTATCTGAACCGCGTCCCGTGCCAAGGGCGGCACGGGACCAAGAGCATGATGCTGAAAAGTGTGCAGCGGTTTTCGGACGACATCATGGTCTCTCTTTTTTTATCCCTGGAGGCGGATGATTTCTGGTCGATTCGACCTGAAAATCATCCGCCTCCAGGGGCCTAGCTCGGGAGGAGCCGATTACATCTTGCCATCGTCCTGGAAGACCTGCGTCCAGTCTTTGACGAGACCGTCGAGTGCGTCCTTGGCCGATCCCTGGCCGGCGACGACATAGTCGTGGAAGCGCTTTTGCGAGGCCTGCAGCAGCGGTGCGTAGCTGGGCTCCGCCCAGAAGTCCTTCACGATGGCCATCGAGTCGAGGAAGGTCTGTGCGTAGGGCTGGCTGGCCGGGAAGGCCGGATCCTTGACCACTGCGTTGAGGCAGGAATAGCCGCCGAGCGACCACCACTTGGCCTGCACGTCCTTGTTGGCGAACCACTTGATGTATTTCAGCGCCGCTTCCTGCTTGTCGGAATAGGACACCACCGAGATGCCCTGGCCACCGAGTTGGGCGAACTGCTCGCCGTCGGGACCCTTCGGGTTGACGAAGTAGCCGATCTTGTCGCCGCCGACATTCTCGTCCTTCTGCAGGCCGGGCCATGTGAAGGCGAAATTCATATGCATCGCCACCTGGCCCGATTTGAAGGCATCGACACCTTCGCCCATGTAGCTGTTCGAGGCGCCTGGCGGCGTGCAGCAATCATAGAGCGCCTTGTAGAACTCCAACCCCTTCACCGACTTGTCGGAGTTGACGAAGCCTTCCATCTCGTAGGGTTTCTTGGGGTTCTCGTATTGGAAGCCATGGCTGTAGAGTACATCCATGGCGCCCATGGTGATGCCTTCAGAGCCGCGCTCGGTATAGATCGAGGCGCCGTAGACGGTCTTGCCGTCGATCTCACGCTTCTGGAAGAATTCGGCGACCTGCTTCAGCTGGTCGAAGGTGGTCGGCGGGCCGAGATCCCAGCCATACTTCTCCTTGAATTCCTTCTGCAGTTCCGGCTTGGAGAACCAGTCCTTGCGATAGGTCCAGCCGACGACGTCGCCCATGGCCGGCAGCGCCCAGTAGTTCGGCGTGTTCTTGGGCCATTCCGAATAGCCGACGACGGTTGCCGGCACGAAGTCGTCCATGCTGATCTTCTCCTTGTCGAAGAAGTCGTTCAGCTTGACGTAGTGGCCGTTCTCGGCGGCGCCGCCGATCCACTGGCTGTCGCCGATGATCAGGTCGCACAGCTTGCCATGCGAATTCAGCTCGTTGAGGAACCGGTCGGCATAGTTGGTCCACGGCACGAATTCGAATTTCATGCCGATGCCGGTTTCCTTGGTAAAATCCTTGGACAGTTCGACAAGCGCGTTTGCCGGATCCCAGGCGGCCCAGCACAGCGTCAGGTCTTCAGCGTGCGCGACGTTCGAGACGGCTGTCGACGCTGTAATCGCCGAGGTGAGTCCCAACGCCAGTTTCAATCTCGATTTCATGCCTTCCTCCCATTTGCGAAACGCGTCCGGATGACGGTTTCAAAAGCCCTCAACCCCTCTCCTCAGGGGCCCAAACATGGCGGCGCGGCAGCGCGGCAGATGTTTAGTAATTTGTTTAGTGGTGCAATTTTTACTAAACAAGGCAAGCGAATTCGTTGCTGCGCCGCAACATGCCGGGGGCGGTGTCTGAAAACGTTGGAAAAAGTGCTGCTCGCTCGTCGGGCGTTCGAAGCCCTGCAGCCGATTCGGATCAGGACGGAGCGGCGCCTCGCCTATCGGTCGACCCGCTTGGTGCTCACCATGACCGACCGGATCGGTGGCGCCGGCGGCAGCAGTTCGCGGATGTCGGCGAAGGGGAACAACGGCTCGAAGCGGAAGGCCTCGGCCAACGAACCTTGCGCACCGTTGCACTGACCGGAACGGAAGAGATTCTGCGTTCGGGTGGCATAGACGAAGCGCTCCGGATCCTGTGATCGATGTGCCCGGATCGCCTTGACCTTGAGAGCGGCATGCGCGGAAATGTCGACATAATGCGTCGGCGAAAAACCGGTACCGCCCATCGTGTCGGCATGCAGCACCGGGACCGTGAACGACGCCGCGATGCGCACGCCGTCGGAAAGCGCGCGATGGTCGGCGTGATAGTCGTTGGGCGCATGCGTGATCGCCAGATCCGGCCCGGTCTCGCCGATCAGCATTTTCAGCGCACCGATCAACGCCGCATCGGCCACCAGTTCGCCGTCGGGAAAGTCGAGGAAGCGCAGCGTCGCCCCGAGCAGCGCGGCCGCGGCCGTCGCTTCTGCACGACGAACGCGAGCGAGAATTGCGGGACCGCTCGTGCCGCCCCTGGCACCATCCGTGGCTATGGCAAAAGTGAGTTCTGCGCCTTGCGCGGCGTAGGCGGCCATCGTACCGAACATGAAGATCTCGATGTCGTCCGGATGCGCACCGAGCGCCAGTATTTTCAAACCACTCTCTCCCCGGAAATGGAAAAACGTGCCGAACGGAATCCTGCTCGCCCTGATTGCCTATGCAAGCTATTCGGGCAGCGATGCCGTTGTCAAAAGCTTGGGCGGACAGCTGACGGTCTTCGAGATCGGATTTTTCATAACCCTGTTTGCAGGTTTCTTCCTCTTTTTCACGCGCCCAGCGGACGAACGCTGGCGTGATTTCTGGCGCACAAGACGGCCTTGGGCGGTGCAGTCGCGTGCGTGGGCGGGAATCGCTTCCGGCGTGCTTAGCGTCTATGCCTTCACAACCATTCCGCTGGCGGAGTGCTACGCGCTGATCTTCCTGGCGCCGCTCTGCGTCACCATTCTCTCCGTGGCGATTCTCGGGGAGAAGGTTGGCCCGTGGCGCTGGCTGGCAGTGGTCGCCGGCTTTGCCGGCGTCATGCTGGTAGTGCGGCCGGGGTTTCGGGAGCTTAACCTTGGCCACCTTGCCGCCTTCGGCGTCGCCTTCCTCGCCGCCACCAGCGTCATCCTGATGCGCTCGCTGGCGCAGCAGGAAAAGCGCACGACGATGCTGGGCGTGCTGGTCGGCTACGGCCTGGCGTTCAACGGCATCGGCGCCGCGGCCACCACGTTCACCGTTCCCGACGGAAAGCAGCTGGTGTGGCTGGTGATGGCCGGCGCCTTCACGGCAGGCGGACAATTCCTGCAGCTTCTGGCCATGAAATACGCACCCGCCAACCGCGTCGCGCCGACGCATTACTCGCAGATCGTCTGGGCGGTGATCCTTGGCGCGTCGTTCTTCCAGGAATACCCCGACGGGCTGACGCTGGTCGGCCTGGCGGTCGTCGGTGGAGCCGGCCTGCTGACCATGGTGCGCGAGGAAGCGCGGCTGGGTACCGTGCGCTGGAACCCGTTTTCCCGCACCCGGCTCTGAGCCGGCACCGGTTGCACGGCGACCGTCAGCGCTGATATGCGGACGCGATGACGACAAAGCCCTTGCCCGAGCTTCCTGTTTCCGCCGTGCTGCCGGCGCTGCACGAGGCGCTCGGCCATGGCAACAGCGCCGTGCTGGTGGCGCCGCCCGGCGCCGGCAAGACGACGCTGGTGCCGCTGGCGCTGCTCGGCGCATCCTGGCTGGGCACCGGCAAGACCGTGTTGCTCGAACCGCGCCGGCTCGCCGCCCGCGCCGCCGCCCGCCGCATGGCCGAATTGCTTGATGAGGAGCCCGGCGCCACCGTCGGCTACGCAATGCGCATGGAGAACCGCACCTCGGCAAAGACCAGGATATTGGTGGTCACCGAGGGCGTGCTCGCGCGCATGATCCTCGATGATCCCGAACTGCCCGGCGTCTCGGCTGTCATTTTCGACGAATTCCACGAGCGTTCGCTCGACGGCGATTTCGGTCTTGCGCTGGCGCTCGACGTGCAGGGTGCGCTGCGGCCGGATCTGCGGCTGCTGGTGATGTCGGCGACGCTCGACGGCGCGCGCGTCGCCAAACTTCTGTCGGGCGCCCCGGTGATCCAGAGCGAGGGTCGCGCCTTTCCTGTCGACATCCGCCATGACGAGCGCGCCGCTGGCACCACCGTCGAGGACGCCATGGCCAAGGCGATCCGCGCCGCCCTTGCCGATGAGAGCGGCAGCGTGCTTGCCTTCCTGCCCGGCCAGCGCGAGATCGAACGCACCGCCGAGCGGCTGGCCGGCAGGACCGGTGCCGATACCGACATCGTGCCGCTCTACGGCATGCTCGACGGCAAGGCGCAGGATGCGGCGATCAAGCCAGCGCCTCCAGGCCGCCGCAAGGTGGTGCTGGCGACGTCGATTGCCGAAACCTCGATCACCATCGACGGCGTGCGGGTCGTCATCGATTCCGGCCTGTCGCGGCTCCCGCGCTACGAGCCGGCCAGTGGCCTCACCCGGCTGGAGACCGTGCGCGTCAGCAAGGCTTCCGCCGACCAGCGCGCCGGCCGTGCCGGGCGCACGCAAGCTGGCGTCGCCGTCCGGCTGTGGCGGGCCGAGCAGACGGCAGCACTCGCCGCCTTCACGCCACCCGAAATCCTCGAGGCGGACCTATCCGGCCTGTTGCTCGACTGCGCCGCCTTCGGCGTCGCCGATCCGACAAGGCTCGCCTTTCTCGATCCGCCGCCGGCGCCGGCGCTCAACGAGGCCCGGGCGCTGCTGCGCGCGCTGGATGCCATGGACGAGGCGGGCCGCCTGACGGAAGCGGGCACGGCGATTCGCAAGCTCGCTTTGCCCGTACGGCTGGCACATATGGTCGCCGAGGCAGCGAAGAGCGGCCATGCCTTCGAGGCGGCCATGCTTGCCGTGCTGCTCACCGAACGCGGCCGTGGCGGCGATGGAGCCGACCTGGAGCGGCGACTGATGCGCTTTCGCTCGGAACGATCGCTGCGCGCCACCGCCGCGAGGCAGCTCGCCGAGCGGTTGGCGAGACAGGCCTTACCCTCCCCCTCGAGGGGAGAGTCGGCGAGCGAGCAGCGCGCAGCGACGCGAGGGAGACGGGGTGGGGTCGCCGATGGCGTGCCCGAACCGACCCCACCCCGATCCGCTACGCGGATCGACCCTCCCCACAAGGGGGAGGGTCGAGCCGGTCCCCTGCTCGTCCACGCCTGGCCGGATCGCATCGCCAAGGCGCGTGGAGAGCGCGGCCGTTTCGTGCTGGCCAATGGTTCGGGCGCCATGCTCGACGCCGCCGATCCGCTGGCGGGCGAGCCGTTTCTGGTCGTCGCCGACCTGCAGGGCAAGGCGCAGAATGCGCGCATCACGGCGGCGGCGGCAATTAGCGAGGACGATGTCCGCGCAGCACTTGCCGGCAGGATCGAAACACGAAGGCAAACGAGCTTCGACCGCGACAAGCGTGCCGTGCGCGAGCGCGAAACCGTGCGCCTCGGCGCGATCACGCTTGCCGAGCGCATGCTGCCGCCGCCAACCGGCACAGATGCCGATCAGGCCATCCTTGATGCGGTGCGCGAGCACGGGCTGTCGCTGCTGACCTGGAGCAAGGAGGCGCAAACGCTGCGCCAGCGGCTTGGCTGGCTGCATCGTGGCCTTGGCGCGCCCTGGCCCGATATGGTGGATGCCGCCCTCATCGAGCGCCTCGACGACTGGCTGCTGCCGTTCCTGTCCGGCGCGGCAAATTTTGCCGCCATCGATGCGGGCGTCGTCTCGACCGGACTGGCCACACTCGTGCCGCACGATCTCCAGCGCAAGATCGACACGTTGGCGCCAACCCATTTCGATGTTCCGTCAGGCAGCCATGTGCCGATCCGCTATGACGGCGAGTGGCCGGTGCTGGCGGTTCGCGTGCAGGAGCTGTTCGGCCTCGATCGCCACCCCGCCATCGCCAATGGCACCGTGCCGCTGACGCTCGAACTCCTGTCGCCGGCGCACCGGCCGATCCAGACGACACGCGACCTGCCCGGCTTCTGGCGCGGCTCCTGGGCCGATGTGCGCGCCGACATGCGCGGCCGCTATCCCAAGCATGTCTGGCCCGAAAATCCGCTGCTCGCCGCCGCCACGGCCCGGGCAAAACCCAGAGGTACCTAGCGCTTGCCGTCCCGCGGCTGTATTTCAGGCCATGACCAACGTTTTGCATTCGCCCGATTTCCAGCAGAGCCAGAGACTGCGCCTCAACACCCTGATCCGTCTGCGTTGGCTTGCGATCGTCGGACAGAGCGTTGCGGTTCTCGTCGTTGCCTATGGCCTGAAGTTTCCGCTGCCGGTCAGCCTGTGCTTTGCGCTGATCGCCTGTTCGGCCTGGATGAACCTGTTTCTCGCCTTCCGGTTTCCGGCGGCGCACCGGCTCACCCCACTTGCGGCCTTCGGCATCCTCATCTTCGACAGCCTGCAGCTTGCCGGCCTGCTCTACATGACCGGCGGCCTCACCAACCCGTTCTCGCTGCTGATGACCGTGCCCGTCGTCATCTCGGCGACATCGCTGCCCCTGCGCCTGACGGCTATCCTCGGCGGGCTGGTGATGTCGGCGGCGACCTTGCTGGTCTTTGTCCATCTGCCGCTGCCCTGGCATGAGGACGCGCCGCTGGAGATGCCCTTCATCTATGTCGCCGGCATGTGGATGGCGGTGCTGTCCTCGATCGCCTTCACCGCCATATACGCCTTCCGCGTGGCTGCCGAAGCAAGGCTTCTTGCAAATGCGCTCGCCGCCACCGAGTTGGTGCTGCAGCGCGAGCAGCACCTCTCGGCGCTCGACGGGCTTGCCGCCGCGGCCGCTCACGAGCTCGGCACGCCGCTGGCCACCATCGCGCTTGTCACCAAGGAGATGGAAAAGGCGCTCGGCAACGATCCGAAATACGGGGAAGACATGAAGCTGCTTCGCTCGCAGAGCGAGCGCTGCCGCGAAATCCTCAAGCGCCTGACCAGCCTGTCGTCCGAGGGCGAGGCGCATCTTTCGCGGCTGCCGTTGACCTCGCTGGTCGAGGAGGTCACCGCCCCGCATCGCGATTTCGGCATCTCGATCAAGCTTCGGCCTGGCGAGCGCATCGGGCCCGAGCCGGTCGGGCGCCGCAATCCGGGCGTCATTTACGGCCTCGGCAATCTGGTCGAGAATGCCGTCGATTTCGCCCGCAAGAGCGTCACCGTAGGCTGGAGCTGGAACGAGGCCACCGTCACCTTCTCGATCATCGATGACGGACCGGGCTTTCCGGCCGAGATCATCGACCGCATCGGCGAGCCCTATATGTCGACGCGCCAGGGCAACGAAGCCGGCGGCGGCCTGGGTCTCGGCCTGTTCATCGCCAAGACCTTGCTCGAACGCTCGGGCGCGACGCTCGATTTCCGCAATTCGAGCGGCCTGGGTGAGGGCGCCGTGGTACAGATTTCGTGGCCGCGTGGTGTGTTCCTCAATCCGGAAATCACTTCGGCCAGCATGTTCGACACCGCCTGAGAGCCTTGAAGGAGCTCTAAAAATTGGACAATGAGGCTTGGGAACTATATCTGCGTAAAATTAAGGCAGCAGGAATTTTGAGACTATGACAGGCGACGAAAATATTGGCGCAATGGTTGAAGGCGAAGACACCTCGCTGCTCATCGTCGATGACGACAAGCCGTTCCTTACGCGCCTGGCCCGCGCCATGGAAACCAGGGGATTCGTCGTCGAGACGGCCGAGAGCGTCGAGGAGGCGGTTGCCAAGGCACGCGCCAATCCGCCCGCCTACGCCGTGGTGGACATGCGGCTCGGCGATGGCAACGGCCTCGACGTGGTCGCGGCCATCCGCGAAAAGCGCGACGATTCCCGCGCCATCATCCTGACCGGCTACGGCAACATCGCCACCGCGGTGACCGCGGTTAAGCTCGGCGCCGTCGATTACCTCTCCAAGCCCGCCGACGCCGACGATATTTTCGCTGCACTCACCCGCACCGCCGGTGAGCGCGCGGCGCCTCCGGAAAACCCGATGTCGGCCGACCGCGTCCGTTGGGAGCATATCCAGCGCGTCTATGAAATGTGCGAGCGCAATGTCTCGGAGACCGCGCGCCGGCTCAACATGCATCGCCGCACCTTGCAGCGGATACTGGCCAAGCGCGCACCGCGCTAAACCGAGCGTCGTCATCCTCGGGTCTGCGCCGCCTCGCTTCGCTCCTTGCTCCGCCATAGCATGACGAAGTGATGGGCGTTTCGGCCAGTCTCCGAGGTATGCGATCTGCCAACGCGAACAGGTGTCTTGCGTCCCCAGCGACACCTGCGCAACATTGCGAGTGACGCGGCTTAACGGAGGCGACATGCAGGATTTGAAGCAGCGGCCGGTTTCCGTCCTTCGCGAATTTCTCGATAGCGAGGCGGCCGGCGGCATCATCCTGATGATGGCGGCGGCTCTGGCTCTGATCGTCGCCAATTCGCCGCTCGCCGAAGCCTACTTTTCCGCTCTTCATGCCTATCTCGGCCCGCTCAGCGTGTCGCACTGGGTCAATGACGGACTGATGGCGGTTTTCTTCCTGCTCGTCGGGCTGGAGATCAAGCGCGAGATGCTGGATGGCCAGCTCTCCACCTGGCCCCGGCGCGCCTTGCCCGGCATCGCCGCCGCCGGCGGCATGGTGGTTCCGGCGCTCGTCTATGTCGCCATCAACCGCGACAATACGGCGGCACTGTCAGGCTGGGCGATCCCGACCGCCACCGACATCGCCTTCGCGCTCGGCGTGCTGTCGCTGCTCGGCAGCCGTGTGCCGGCTTCGCTGAAGGTGTTCCTTACAGCACTTGCCATCATCGACGATCTCGGCGCCGTCATCATCATCGCCATCTTCTACACCAGCGGACTGTCGCTCACCTATCTCGGCGCCGCTTTCGCGGTCATCGCCGCGCTCGTCGTGCTCAACCGCATGCGGGTGATGACGCTGCTGCCCTATCTCGTGCTGGGCGTCGTCCTGTGGGTGCTGGTGCTGAAATCGGGCGTCCATGCGACGCTTGCCGGCGTCGCGCTGGCGCTGACCATTCCGCTCGAACGCTCCGCCGGGATCGGCCACGATCTCGACCATTCGCCGCTGCACCGGCTCGAGCACGGCCTGCACAAATTAGTGCCCTTTGTCGTCATCCCGATCTTCGGCTTTGCCAATGCCGGCGTTTCGCTCGCCGGCCTGAGCTTCGGCGCGCTGATCGAACCGTTGACGCTGGGTGTCGCCGCCGGCCTCGTGGTCGGCAAGCTGGTCGGCGTGTTCGGCTCGTCGGTACTTGCCATCCGGTTCGGGCTTGCCGATCTGCCCGTCAATGCCGGCTGGGCGCACATGATCGGCATCTCGCTGCTGTGCGGCATCGGCTTCACCATGAGCCTGTTCATCGGCCTGCTCGCCTTCGCCAGTGACGTGGCATTGCAGGATGCGGTCAAGGTCGGCATCCTCGCCGGCTCCTTCGTCGCCGCTATCTTGGGTGCTGCAGTGCTTTTGATGGCGCCGGCCGAGGATGGCCTGGAAGAGAGCGAAGGATAAGGCTTACTCGCTCTCACCCTCGAGCGCCGGCACCGACACTCCGGCAAGTTCGGCTGCCAGCAGCCGTGACGCGCCGGCCCGCGCGATCCGCAGCATCAGCGCCTTGCGCGTTGCCGCCGCCATGCGGTGCTCGGGCGCATCGCGCATGATCTCGGCGCCGTAGCCGTCGGAAAGGATGAAGCCGCACTCTTCGGGAAAGATCTCCGAGGGCACGCCGGGATGGGTGGCGAAGAAGAAGCGGTCGGAGTGCAGCCGGTAGTCGGGCCATTTGCGGTCGACCCTGAAATCCTCGATCGAGGATTTGATCTCGATGATCCAGATGTCGCCCTGCCGCGTCAGTGCGACGAGGTCGGCACGGCGGCCGGTGGCCAGCGACAGCTCCGGCAGCACATGCGCGCCCATCTCCATCAACAGCCGCTGCACGCCCCGCCGCACCAGCATGGCGCGTTCGGACTGGCGACCGTCGATGAGTGGGTTGATTGAGATGGGGGAGATAATGGGCATGGCGACACCATGCCAGATTCTGTTCACGGTTTGAACCCACTTTCCGGGCAACTACCGATTGACAAGCCCCGCGTATAGGAATATAATCCTAAAATAGCATTATTGCCAACAGAGAGAAGCAACGTCATGCCCCAAACACCATGGGAAGTCCTGATGATGGGCCTGCGTTGGATCGCATCTCTGATTGGTGCCTTCCCATTTGCGAGGAACGGCTCAAAGAAGCCTGATATCCTGGAACGCCCTAAAGAAGCCGTATCATCCCCTTGCGCGGTTCATATCGGCGCACCCGGGTTCGCCAACTCGGCGACAAGCCAAGGTCGCCAGGAAGTGGCCGGCGCATGCCGGTGGGGCGGCATTGCCGAAGCCGCGTCGGCCACTGCGGCGACTTTGGGGGTATGCCGCCTCACCAGACTAGCATCCGGCGACAAGGGCGAGAGCCTTGGTAAAAACCGTACCATCGAAGTCCGGAAGGCGCTCTCGCTCATCGCCTCGTTTCATTCCATCCGAGGAATGGCGGCCTTGCTTGCCTGCGATCTCGCTTCGGCCTTCGGCGACGCTTCATGCAGGTGCCTGGAACGGTCGCACCCAGGCGATTTCAATTTTGACAGGGCCCGGGCCACCGCGGCGCCTCGTTCGTTTCCCCCTGATGACTGCCGCCAGCAACAGGCGCATAGCCTCTCTTTAATTTAGCTAGAGCGCATATAAGGAAAAAGTGGTATTTTAGGCGGCAGCCGGAGCTCCCCCATGACACCCCGCTCCGGTCAGGCCCGGTAGCGGTCCACCCAAAGGAAAGGCTGCCGGGCCGCTGTCTTCCATCAACAGCCAGGCAAACGGGGCCAAGACCTGAGGTCCACTCACAAAATCTGACAGTCCGGAGATGTCCATTGGACGTGCCTCAGTTGGCCGAGATGTAAGTCGCGTCGACCCTGCCACCAAAGGAAGTGCCGGTCATCAGGATGACAACTCGCCCTCGCGCTCAAATGATAGTCGTTGCCAAAATGGCCGACGCGGATGCCGGTGAGACAACATTGCCTAATCGCGTCGGCCACCTGCGGCGGATTTAGGATTGCCGCCTTTCAAGTTTAGCGCGGCTCAAAAGGTGGGCAATGCGCCTCCCGGCTTGGTTATGATCGTACAATCGAACCCCCTGTGCGAGTCCCCGTGTGCCTTTTTGCAACTAACCCATGGCCCCCTCGTTGAGCCAATGCCGGGTTGATCCCCTGGCACTCCAGAAACTGCCCGCCGCCCTGCAGCGGCGGGCCTTTTTGGCCTGATCGAGTCTAGCCGACAGCGATAGCGCAGGCCCGGCGAATGCGGAGGCCTTCCTGTTTGCCGCGCGTGTCGGTCAGAAGCGGATCCAGAAGGATCTGCGGAAACACCTGCGGCGCCAGTAACCGTAACGCCAATAGCGACGGCAAACTCTTCTCCAGACGCGACGACGGCGGCGGTGCCACCTGCGATGCCGCACGAACTCGATGCCGTCAGGACCATCCTGGTCCAGGATATCGTCGGACGGTCGGTCGAGTTCATCGAGAATGCCGGGTCCCGTATTCGGGATGCCGGCCAACGCAGTGGCAGGACGCGCAAGTGCGACCACGGTCGCGGCCCCGGCCATTCCTAGCATTCCAGTCAGAAACAATCGCCGATCCATGCCAACCTCCGTCGTTGATCATTGCGACAAGGATGAAATAGTGCGGTCGAATGACGCGCCCAGATATGGAAGGAAATTGTGACGATCGAACTGCCGCGCCGGCGGCGACGGGCTTTCTTGGCGCCGGCTTGACAATCCGTGCGCCAAGGCACCGCTCGAGCCTTGTCGACGCGAGGTTCCTTATGCAGGCGCCGGGGCACGCTTGTCGCTGAGCAACGCCGCCCCCGCCATGTCATCGAGGATCGGGCAATCCGGCCTTTCGTCGCCATGGCAGGCGTGGATCAGCTTCTGCAAGGTCGAGCGCATCGACTGCAGTTCGCGCACCTTCTCCTCGATCGCCGTGACATGGGCGGCGGCGATCTCTCGCACGTCGTGGCTGGCGCGGTCGCGGTCCTGGTAGAGCGCCATCAACTGGCGGCAATCATCAATGGAAAAGCCGAGATTGCGCGCACGGCGCAAAAAGGTCAGCCGGTGGATGTCGTCTTCGGAATAGTCGCGGTAGCCGTTGACGGCGCGCGCCGGAGCGATCAGGCCGATCTCTTCATAGTAGCGGATGGTCTTGGCCGGCAGGCCGGAACGGTGGGCGGCGTCACCGACATTCATGACAGTTCTCCTCGATTCCTGATGAAGCCGTGGGCGCGGCCATTGAATTTCCTCCACAATCCTGTGAAGGCTGTTGCCAAAATGCCATAGTGGCACGCTTACCGGCACGTCAACTTCGGCATATAGGCATCGCGCGCTTGGCAAGCAAAGAAAATGCCAGCATGAATGATTGCGAAACAGCGGCCGACTCGTGCCGCCGAAGTTGGGGCGGGGCACCGGATCACCTGATGCGCATGAAGTCGTTTGCTATCGTCGCCGCACTGGCGCTGTCCACTGCTATCGCCGGTTGCAGCACCATCGGCTCGCAGATTTTTTCCAACGACTATGGCGCGGTTACCGACGCCGGTTACCAGCTGCCGCGCGTCCCGATCGAGAAAGTGCCGTTGAAGTACCATCGGCAGGAAGTGAACTACGACAGCCCGGAAAAGCCGGGCACCATCATCGTCGATACGCAGAACAAGTTCCTCTATTTCGTCGAAGCTGACGGCCGGGCTATTCGCTACGGCATCGGCGTCGGCCGCGAAGGCTTCGAGTGGCACGGCACCGCCCACATTGCGCTCAAGCGCGAATGGCCGACCTGGACGCCGCCGAGGCAGATGATTCAGCGCCAGCCCGAATTGGAAAAATTTGCCGGCGGCATGGAGCCGGGCCTGAAGAACCCGCTCGGTGCGCGCGCCATGTACCTGTTCAACAAGGGCGGTGATTCGGGCTATCGCCTGCATGGCAGCCCGGAATGGAATTCGATTGGCAAAGCGATGTCGTCGGGCTGCATCCGCCTGATGAATCAGGACATTATCGACCTCTATGACCGCGCCTCGGTCGGCGCCAAGGTCATTGTTCTTTAGACCATGATCCCGAGAAACCGGTACCGGTTCTCGGAAAAATCATGATCAGATAGAGGCAGCTTTCGTACGCGGACCGTCTAGGCAACAACGGACGTCCCAAACAGAAAACCGGGCACTTTGGCCCGGTTTTTTGTTTTTTGCGATGGATCGAGTTTGTTAGCCGGCAAGGCGGCGAGCTGAACCGTCAAGAAACCTGTTCGACCTGCTGCACTTCCGGCACGAAGTGGCGCAGAAGGTTCTGGATGCCGTGCTTCAGCGTCGCCGTCGACGACGGGCAGCCGGCGCAGGCGCCTTTCATGTGCAGGAACACCGTGCCGTTCTCGAAGCCGCGGAAAGTGATGTCGCCGCCATCCTGGGCAACCGCCGGGCGCACGCGCGTATCGAGCAGTTCCTTGATGGTGATGACCAGTTCCTCGTCAGCCTTGTCGTAGAACTCGCCGGTCAGGCTGGTCTCGGCGGCAGGGCCGGCCTTGGCCATGACAGGCGCACCGGACATGAAATGTTCCATGATGGCGCCGAGGATCGCCGGCTTCAAATGCTGCCAGTCGGGGCCATCCTTGGTCACGGTGATGAAGTCATAGCCGAAGAAAACACCGGTAATGCCGGCAATTTCAAACAGCCGGCCGGCGAGCGGCGAGGCAATTGAGGCGCTCTCGGCATCGCGGAAATCGGCGGTGCCTTCCAGAAGCACTTCCTTGCCGGGCAGGAATTTCAGCGTCGCCGGGTTTGGCGTCGATTCGGTCTGGATGAACATGGCCGTCTCCGTGCCCGTTTCGGGCAGCTAGTTTGGAATAATTCTAAATAGGCCCAATCCGCTGGACATTCAAGCGAAACGCATCGTCGGAACGGCTGGCTGGCGGAATGTTTTTGCGCCCCCGGGAGGTGATCGAAGGTGTGTTGAGGTTCAAGTCAGGCCGCCCTGACATCGATACACCTCAGGCGAGGCTGTCGATCTCTTCATCCGAAAGGTTCTGCGGCACGACCGTCACCGGGATCGGGAAGGCGGCACCCTTGCCGGCCACGGCGCCGACCAGCGGGCCCGGGCCCTCCTTGCCCGCACCGGCGGCCAGCACCAGGATGGCGATGTCCTGGTCTTCCTCGATCAATTTGTGGATCTCTTCCGTCGGCTTGCCTTCGCGCACCACCATCTCCGGCTCGATGCCAAGCTTCTGGCGCACCTTGCTGGCATAGCTGTCGAGTGCCGCGCGCGCCGTGGCGTTCGCCTCCTCGCGCATGATCTTCTCGACGCCCAGCCAGTGCTGGAAATCGTCCGGCTCGATGACGTAGAGCAGCACCAGCGTGCCGCTGGTGCTCTGCGCCCGCTTCGAGGCGTAGGCGACGGCGCGCTCACACTCGGGCGTGTCGTCGATGATCGCCAGGAACTTGCGGCGATGGCCGGCTTCGCGGCTGAGGCGTTTGGAGACCATGTCTGTGTACTCGGTGTTACTGAGGCCGCAATCTGCCACCGCCGCAGACCGGCGGCAAGCCGCCGGCCTAGGGCCAGTATGGTGCAGTGCGACAGCGAGAGATCAGGCCTGCAGCAGCCCGATGATGTCGCGCACGGTCTTCATCGTCGCCTCGGCCAGCACGCCGGCGCGCTCGCCGCCGTCCCTGAGCACCGCGTCGACATAGGTGCGGTCGTCGGAAATGCGGCGCATCTCGCTGGCGATCGGCGCCAGTCTTTCCACCGCAAGGTCTGCCAGTGCCGGCTTGAACACCGAAAACTGCTGGCCGGCGAACTCCTTGAGCACATCGGCCTTGGACATCTCGGCGAGGCCAGCATAGATGCCGACCAGGTTTTCCGCCTCGGGCCGGGCGGCCAAGCCGTCCAGTTCGCTCGGCAACGCTTCCGGGTCGGTCTTGGCCTTGCGGATCTTCTTCGAGATGGCATCGGCATCGTCGGTCAGGTTGATGCGCGACAGGTCCGACGGGTCCGACTTCGACATCTTCTTAGAGCCGTCGCGCAGCGACATGATGCGCGCCGCCGGCCCGCCGATGACCGGCTCGGTCAGCGGGAAATAGCCGTTCACGGTCTCTTCCCCGACCTGCATCTCGACGCCGACGCCAAGACGGGCGATGCGGTCCGAAAAATCGTTGTTGAATTTCTGCGCGATGTCGCGGGTCAGCTCCAGATGCTGCTTCTGGTCCTCACCCACCGGCACATGCGTTGCACGATAGAGCAGAATGTCGGCAGCCATCAGGGAGGGATAGGCAAGCAGGCCGAGTGACGCGTTCTCGCGGTCCTTGCCGGCCTTGTCCTTGAACTGCGTCATGCGGTTCATCCAGCCGATACGCGCCACGCAATTAAAGATCCAGGCAAGCTCCGCATGCTGCATGACCCGCGACTGGTTGAAGACGATGTGCTTCTTGGGGTCGATGCCCGAGGCCAGGAACGCCGCGGTGATCGACCGCGTCTGGTCGGCGAGGTCTTCATAAACGAGTTGGGCGGTCAGCGAATGCAGGTCGACGACGCAATAGATGCAGTCGGAAGTGTCCTGCAGGGCGACGAATTTCTTGATGGCGCCGAGATAGTTGCCGAGATGCAGATTGCCGGTCGGCTGGACGCCGGAAAAGACGAGTGGCTTGAATGCGGTCATGATTTCCTCATGGCTTGTGGAGGGCCGTTTCGCGCGCGGCGAAAGTCTTTCGACGGCGCGCTTATGGACGAGAGCAGCGTTGCGATCAAGACCGGCGTTGCCGACCGGTTGCCCGGTCTATTCGTCCGGTTCGATTCTTGCGGCCAGGGGTGCTCCCTTGGCCTCGCCCCGTTTGACATTGCGACGGATCATGCCGAAATCGGCGCCGCCGGTTGCAAACGCGGTGACGAAGTAGAGCAGTGCCCCGCCGGCAACCAGCGCCAGGAGCGTCGTCGCCTTGACGACCAGCGGCGAACCCGGGCCGAGCCTCACGGCGAACCAGTGCTCGGCAAAATAGAGCGCCGCCCCCATCACCACCGCCGACAGCACCAGCCGCGGAATGCGTTTCATCAGGGGCACGTCGCGGCCCCAATGGCCGCGCCGGATCAAGACGCCGAGCAGCATCATCGCGTTGACCCAGCCGGCGACGGCCGAGGCCACCGCGATGCCGGGAGCGCCCATCCGTGGAAACAGCGTCAGGGCCGTGGTGACGTTTACCGCTACCGAGATGGCGGCAAAGATCATCGGCGTGCGCGTGTCCTCACGGGCGAAGTAGCCCGGTGTGAACGCCTTGATCAGCACGAAGGCTGGCAGGCCGAGGCCGAAGATCGCCAGGATCGCCGCCACCGTCGGCGTCGAGCCGTTGGCGGCGAACGCCCCCCGTTCATAGACCAGCCGCACGATCGGGTCCGACATGACCCAGAGTGCGGCGGCGGCCGGCAAAGTCAGGAACAAGGTAAATTCGACCGAACGGTTCTGCAGATTGGCCGCCTCGATCAGATTGCCCGACTTCAGCGCCCGCGACAGTTCGGGCAACAGCACGATCGCGACCGCGACGCCGACCACGCCGAGCGGCAACTGGTAGATGCGGTCGGCATAAGCGAGCGAGGACACCGCGCTGTTCTGCGCCGAGGCGATTGCCGTGCCGATCAGCTGGTTGATCTGGGTGATGCCGCCGGTGATTGCCGCCGGCAGTGCCAGGATCAGCAGCCGCTTGACTGCGGGCGTCATTTTCGGACGGCGAAAGCCGATCGAGATGCCGGCATGGCGCACCGCCACCCAGACGATCGCCAGTTGCACCAGTCCGGCGGCAAGCACGCCCCAGGACAGCCCGTAGCCGACGGTGAGCGCGTCGGAGCCCCTGTACCAGGCATAGGCGAGCACGCCGATCAGGATGACGTTGAGGAACACCGGTGCCACCGCGGCGGCGAAATAGCGGCGCAGCGAATTGAGCATGCCCGCCATCATGGCGCCGAGCGACATGCAGATCAGATAGGGGAACATGATCGTCGCCAGCGTCACCGTGGTGTCGAACTTCCCCGGCGTGCCGGCAAAACCGGGCGCCACCAAATAGCGCACGATCAGCGGCATCGACAGTTCCATGATGATCGTCAGCGCCAGCAGAGCCGTGAACAGGACGCCGAAGACTTCCTCGGAGAAGCGCTTGGCGCCATCGGTACCGTGGGTCTCGATCTCCTTGGCGAACAGCGGCACGAAGGCAGCATTGAAGGCGCCCTCGGCAAATAGCCGGCGAAAGGTGTTGGGAAACTGGAATGCGGCGTTGAAGGCGTCGGCGACTGGTCCGGTGCCGAGCGCTGCGGCCATCAGCATCTCACGGCCGAAGCCGAGCGCGCGGCTCATCAGCGTGCCGGAAGCGACCGTTGCGAATTTCTTGACGAGGCTCATGCGTTTGGAGACTGCCTGCAGGATGAGGACAAAGTGATGGTGGCGGTCACTCGGCCGCTGCCTTGGCCTTGCCGCCGCGTTCGGGCACGATGCCTTCGAGCGTTGCCACCAGCCGGTTGCGGATGGTGGCGATGCGAGCCGGGCTGTCGATCTTCTGGCCGGTGAGATCGGTGACATAGAAGGTGTCGATGACCTTCTCGCCGAAGGTGGTGATGTGGGCCGATGCGATATCGAGCGACAGGTCGGAAAGCGTTCCGGTGATCTCCGACAGCAAGCCCGGCCGGTCCAGGCCCTCGACCTCGACGACCGAGAAGCGGTTGGACAGCGTGTTGCGGATTTCGGCGCGCGGCGGGATCTTGAATGCCTTGGAGCCGCGCCGCGGCTTGGTGCGCTTCTCGATCATCTCCGGCAGCCAGCTCTTGCCTGAGAGCACGTCCTCTATCAGCCGTCCGACACGCTCGGCACGCCGGCGCTCGTCCTCGTCGCGGTCGAATTCTCGCGAGATCAGGATGGTGTCCAGGGCGCGGCCATCCGACGTCGTGAAGATCTGTGCGTCGACGATGTTGCCACCGGCTCCGGCGCACGCCCCTGCGATGACCGAGAGCAGGCGGGGATGGTCCTGCGCCAGCACGGTGATTTCGGTCACGGCCTCGAACTGATGGGTCTTGACCATGGTGGCGAGCTTCTTGCCCGCCACATCGGCCTCGCGGATGAACTCGGCATGGCGCAGCTGGTCGGCGAGATCGACGGTCAAAAGGTAGTTCTCGTAGTGTTGGCCGACATAGCGCTTGCGGACCTTGTCCGGCCAACTGGCGAGTGCCTCGGCGAGAAGCTCGCGCGCCGCCGCCGTGCGCTGAGCGCGCGACACTTCCGAAAAGCCGCCGGTCAAAAGCAATTCGGTCTCGTAGTAAAGCGTGCGCAGCAACTGGCCCTTCCAGCCGTTCCAGACACCGGGTCCAACGCCCCTGATGTCGCAGACGGTCAGGACCAAAAGCAGCTTCAACCGCTCGACCGACTGCACGATCGCGGCGAAATCCTCGATGGTCTTGCGGTCGTTGAGGTCGCGGGTCTGCGCCGTCATCGACATCACTAGATGGTTCTCGACCAGCCAGGCAACGGTTTCGGTATCGGCTGGAGACAGTCCCATATGCGGGCAGATGCGCCGGGCGATCCTGGCACCGACCTCGGAATGATCCTCCGGCCTGCCCTTGGCGATGTCGTGCAGCAGCACGGCGACATAGAGCGCCTCGCGGCTCTTCTTCAGCCCCGGCATCAGCGTGTGCGCGAGGGGATGGACCTTTTCGCCGTCGCCGCGCTCGATCTCGGCCAGCACGCCGATGCAGCGGATCAGGTGCTCGTCCACCGTGTAGTGGTGGTACATCGAGAACTGCATCATGGCGACGATCTTGCCGAAATCCGGGATCAGTCTGCCGAGCAGTCCGGCCTCATTCATGCGCCGCAGATTGAGTTCGGCATTGCGGTCCGAGGTCAGGATGTCGAGGAACAGCCGGTTGGCTTCCTCATCGCGCCGCAGCGACTTGTTGACCAGGCCGAGCGAGCGGGTCAGCAGTTTCAGCGCATCGGGGTGGAATTCAAGGCCGTGCTTGTCGGCAAACCAGAACAACCTCAAAAGATTGACCGGATCGCGTTCGAACACCTGGTCGTCGGCGATGTTGATGCGGTGGTTGTCGACGATGAAATCCGACGTGCCGGCCAGCTTGCGCTTGCGTCGCGAGAAGGTGAGGAAGATACGGTTGAAGCCCGGCACGTGCTTGGCCTGCTCCTCCTCGAGCGCGGCACAGAAGATGCGGGTCAAGTCGCCGACATCCTTGGCGACGAGGAAATAGTGCTTCATGAAGCGCTCGACCGCCGATAGGCCGGGGTGGGTTGTGTAGCCGAGCCGTTCGGCGATCTCGCGCTGGATGTCGAAATGCAGCCTTTCCTCGGCCTTGCCGGTGAGAAAATGCATATGGCAGCGTACCGCCCACAGAAAATCCTCGGCCTTCAGGAACTCCCGGTATTCGCCCTCGGTGAAGACGCCCTTGTCGACCAGTTCCTCGCCGGTACGCACCCGGTAGAAATATTTGCCGATCCAGAACAGCGTCTGCAGGTCGCGCAGGCCGCCCTTGCCGTCCTTGACGTTGGGCTCCACGAGATAGCGGCTTTCACCGGCCTTGGCATGACGGTCGTCACGTTCGGCAAGCTTGGCCTGGACATATTCGGGGCCGGTCGTGCGCACCACCTCATGGTCGAAGCGCAGCATCAGCTCGTCATAGAGTTTTTCCTCGCCCCACAGGAACCGCGCTTCGAGGATCGAGGTGCGGATCGTGATGTCGTTGCGCGACAGCCGCACGCATTCGTCGATATTGCGGGTAGCGTGGCCGACCTTCAGCCCCAGATCCCACAGCATGTAGAGTATGTATTCGACCGTCTGTTCGCCCCATGGCGTCTGCTTGTAGGGCAGCAGGAACAACAGGTCGATGTCGGACCCGGGCGCCAGCGTACCGCGGCCATAGCCGCCGACGGCGACGACGGCCATGCGCTCCGCCGAAGACGGGTTCTTGACCCGGTAGACATGGGTGACGGCGAAATCGTAGAGCGCCCGGATGATCTCGTCCATGAGATGCGACAGCCGCGCCGCGCAGGCGCTGCCGCCGCCGTCGTCCCGCAGCATCCGTTCGGCAATGGCGCGCCCGTCTGCCAGCCGCCCCTTGAGCAGATGGAGCACACCGCTGCGCGCCGTCTGTGCGGAGCCGTCGCCTGCCTTGGCCGCAGTCAGCGCGGTCATCTCGCGTCGCAAGGCTTCGCCATCGATCAGTTCGTCGAGCTTCAGGGAGATTCTTGCCATATGTCCAGGTCGGCCTTGCCTTTTCGGCGGCGTCTATAGCGCGTTTTCGCGGCGCTGGGTATGGGGCGGAAATACGAGCCCGCTCTCGCTCAAGCGTGCTTGGCATCCACCCGCAACGAGATGAAGAAATTTAACCCCTTGACCTTCCAGTTACTGGAAGCCCTATCTCCGCGTCACCCACCGACCCTTAGAGGCATTTTCGCATGACGCATTCCGATCACGATCATCACGCGCATGGCGGCTGCTGTTCGGCAAACCGCGAAGCACCTGCCGCACAGGCCGTCGTCCGCGATCCGGTCTGCGGCATGACCGTCGACCCGGCCGCCGGCAAGCCGACGTCCGAGCATGATGGCCATCTCTATCATTTCTGCAGTCAAGGCTGCCGCACGAAATTCGTCGCCGAGCCGGAAAAATTCCTGACTGCCACCGATCCGGTCTGCGGCATGAGCGTCGACCGTGCGACAGCCAGGCACTTCGTCCGCCACGAAGGTCAGGGCTTCTACTTCTGTTCCGCTGGCTGCCAAGCGAAATTCGAAGCGGAGCCGCAAAAATATCTCGGCGACAGGCCGGCGCCCCAGGCGATGCCCAAGGGCACGCAATACACCTGCCCGATGCACCCCGAAATCATCCGCGACAAGCCCGGCTCCTGCCCGATCTGCGGCATGGCGCTGGAGCCGATGGGCGTCCCGACAGGCGATGAAGGGCCAAATCCCGAACTGGTCGATTTCACCAGGCGGTTCTGGGTCAGTGCCGCACTGTCTGTGCCGTTGCTGATCGTCGCCATGGCGCCAATGCTCGGCCTGACGTTCCAGGCCTTTATCGACGAGCGGACGATGGTCTGGCTGGAGCTGGCGCTGGCCAGTCCCGTCGTGCTGTGGGCGGCGCTGCCCTTCTTTCATCGTGGCTGGGATTCGATCCTCAACCGCAGCCCCAACATGTGGACCCTGATCTCGCTAGGTGTAGGTGCTGCCTATCTCTACAGCGTCGTCGCGACGCTGTTTCCGGACATTTTTCCGCATCAGTTCCGCGGCCATGGCGGTGCCGTGCCGGTCTATTTCGAGGCTGCCGCCGTCATCGTCGCGCTGGTCTTCCTTGGCCAGGTGCTGGAATTGCGCGCGCGTGAAAAGACCGGCTCGGCAATCCGTGCCTTGCTCGATCTCGCACCCAAGACCGCGCGGCTGTTCGCCGCCGACGGTTCCGAAAGCGATGTGTCGCTTGATGCGGTCAAGGCCGGCGATCGCCTGCGCATTCGTCCCGGCGACGCGGTGCCGGTCGACGGCATCGTGCTGGAGGGCCGTTCCTCGATAGACGAATCGATGATCACGGGCGAGCCGTTGCCGGTCGAAAAGACTGAAGGCGATGCCTTGACCGGCGGCACGCTCAATAAGAACGGTTCGCTGATCATGCGCGCCGAGCGGATCGGCTCCGAGACGACGCTGGCGCGCATCGTCGAGCTCGTCGCCAAGGCGCAACGCTCGCGCGCCCCGATTCAAGGGCTGGCCGATCGCGTTTCCTTCTACTTTGTCCCGGCCGTCGTCCTCATCGCGATTGCCGCTTTCGTCGCCTGGGCCATGTTCGGACCCGAGCCCAGCCTGATCTTTGCCATCGTCTCGGCGGTGTCGGTGCTGATCATCGCTTGCCCCTGTGCGCTCGGCCTCGCCACGCCGATGTCGATCATGACGGCCACCGGGCGTGGGGCGCACGCCGGTGTACTGATCAAGGAAGCCGCGGCACTCGAACGCTTCGCCTCCGTCGACACGCTGATTGTCGACAAGACGGGTACGCTGACCGAAGGCCGGCCGAAACTAACCGATGTCGTTGCGGCAAAGGGCTTTTCCGAAGACGAATTGCTGGCGCTTGCCGCAGGCCTGGAGAAGGGGTCGGAGCATCCGCTGGCCGAAGCCATCGTCGAAGGCGCCGCTACGCGCGGCATAGCCGTCGCCGATGCCAGCGGCTTCGAGGCGGTCACCGGCAAGGGCGTCTCCGGCACCGTATCGGGAAAGAAGGTCGCGCTCGGTAATGCCGCGATGATGGCCGATATCGGCATCGACACCGCATCCATCTCGGCTCAGGCCGAGACGCTGCAGGCGGAAGGCAAGACGGCGATGTTCGTCGCCGTCGGCAAGAAACTGGGCGGCATTGTCGCTGTCGCCGATCCGGTCAAGGCGACCACCGCCGAGGCGATCAAGGCGCTGCATGGCAGCGGCCTGAGGATCATCATGGCGACCGGCGACAATGAGCGTACGGCCAACGCCATTGCCAGGAGCCTCGGCATCGACGAGGTTCGCGCCGGCCTGTTGCCGGAACAGAAGGCGGGCCTCGTTGAGGAACTGCGCGCAAAAGGCGCGGGCGTCGCCATGGCCGGCGACGGCGTCAACGACGCACCCGCGCTTGCCGCGGCCGATGTCGGCATCGCCATGGGCACCGGCGCCGATGTCGCCGTCGAAAGCGCCGGCATCACCTTGGTCAAGGGCGACCTCAATGGCATCGTGCGGGCCCGCACGCTGGCCCAGGCGACGATCCGCAACATCCGCCAGAACCTGTTCTTTGCCTTCCTCTACAACGTGCTTGGCGTGCCGGTCGCTGCCGGCGTGCTCTATCCGCTCACGGGCACGCTGTTGTCGCCGATGCTGGCGGCGGCGGCGATGAGCCTGTCCTCGGTGTCGGTGATATCAAACGCCCTGCGGCTCAGAACATTGAAACTCTGATCCAAGCCCCCAAATACGAAAACCAATCAACAGGAGACCAGGAATGACCTTGGCTAAGAAAATCGTGCTTTTGCTGATGGCGGCCGGAATGCTGGTTGCCGTCTTCCTCGAAAGCGTTCCGGCGCAGAGCGAAGAGATGAAACACGACATGGGCGCCATGGCGACGGGCGCGGCGACTAGCCCTTCGACGGAAGGCTACAAGGCGGCGATGGACAAGATGCACACCGACATGATGGCGTCCGAGTACACCGGCAATGCCGACGTCGATTTCGTCAAGGGCATGATCCCGCACCATCAAGGTGCCATCGACATGGCCAAGGTCGTGCTTGCCAATGGCAAGGATCCGGAAATCCGCAAGCTCGCCGAAGGCGTCATCGCCGCCCAGCAAGCCGAGATCAAGCAGATGCAGGCATGGCTCGCCGCCCACCCGGTGAAGTAAGCTTCAGGCAATCGCCAAGGCAATCGAGAACGCCTCTGGATTTCTCGCCCAGCCTGTGATGCGATCCGGCCCCACTGGAGCTTGTCATGCCATCGATCATCAGAACCACCAAATTGCCGTCTGGCGAAGCCGTTCAGGTGCTTGGTCAGGGGACATGGAAGATGGGTGAGGATATCAGCCGCCTCACCGATGAAGTGAATGCTCTCAAGCTCGGCCTCGACCTCGGCATAACACTGATCGACACCGCTGAAATGTATGCCGGCGGCCGCGCCGAGGAGGTGGTGGCCGAGGCTATTGCCGGGCGCCGCGACGAGACCTTCCTGGTTTCAAAGGTTCTACCATCAAACGCTTCGCGCGAGGGCGTGCAGCGCGCCTGCGAAAACAGCCTGAAACGCCTGCGCACCGACCGCATCGATCTCTATTTGCTGCATTGGCCCGGCGGCGTGCCGCTGACCGAGACGGTCGCGGCCTTCGAGGCCTTGAAAGAGGACGGCAAGATCCGCCACTGGGGCGTCAGCAATTTCGACGCCGACGAGATGGAAGAACTGGTCGGCCTGCCAGATGGCGGCAACGTCCAGACCAACCAGGTGCTCTACAATCTGGTCCGGCGTGGCCTCGAATTCGATCTCGCCCCCTGGAGTCGGCAGCGCGGCATCCCTTTGATGGCCTATTCGCCGGTCGAGCAGGGCGCGCTGGCGCGCAATGCCCGGCTCGACGCAATTGCCGCCCGCCACAACGCCACGGCCGCACAGATCGCCTTGGCCTGGGTGATGCACCAGGAGGGCGTCATCGCCATTCCGAAAGCCAGCCGCCAGCAGCACGTCCGCCAGAATGTCGCTGCACTCGACATCAAGCTTACGGGCGAAGATCTCGCCGATCTCGACCGCACCTTCCCGCCGCCGACGCGCAAGCGCGGCCTGGAGATGATCTGACTACTTGCCCGCCAGCCCCTTCAGCCGGTAAAGCGCTTCCAGCGCCTCCCTTGGCGTCATCTCGTCAGGATTGATCTCGCCCAGCGCTGCACCCAGCGCATCACTTTTCACCGGCTTCGGCGCTTCGCGCTTCACCGCCACCGAAAACAGCGGCAGATCGTCGACCAGCCGGTTGGTCTTGCCTGAGACCTCGCCTTCTTCGAGCTGGTGCAGCACTTCCTTGGCCCGGTCGACCACCGCTTCGGGCAGGCCGGCCAGCCGCGCCACCTGCACGCCGTAGGAACGGTCGGCGGCGCCCTTGCCGACCTCGTGCAGGAAGACGACGTCGTTTTCCCATTCCTTGACCCGCATGGTGACGTTGTGCAATCGCGCCAGCTTGCCGGCGAGCGACGTCATCTCGTGGAAATGGGTAGCGAAGATTGCCCGGCAGCGGTTTTTCTCGTGCAGGTATTCGACGGCCGCCCAGGCGATCGACAGGCCGTCGAAAGTGGCGGTGCCGCGGCCGATCTCGTCGAGGATGACCAGCGCCCGTTCACCGGCCTGGTTGAGGATCGCCGCCGTCTCGACCATCTCGACCATGAATGTAGAGCGGCCGCGCGCCAGATCGTCCGAGGCGCCGACGCGCGAGAACAGCCGGTCGACGACGCCCACATGTGCCGATGTCGCCGGCACGAAGGAGCCGGTCTGGGCCAGGATGGCGATCAGCGCGTTCTGCCGCAGGAACGTCGACTTGCCGCCCATATTGGGACCGGTCAAAAGCCAGATCGCGCCGTTCCTGGCGCTGCCTTCCGGCGACAGGTCGCAGTCGTTGGCGACGAACGGGCCTTCGCCGGAGCGGCGCAGCGCCTGCTCGACCACCGGATGCCGCCCGCCCGCAATCTCGAAAGCCAAGCTCGAATCCACCACCGGCCGGCACCAGGCTTCGCTTTCCGACAAAAGCGCGAGTGCCGCCGACACGTCGAGCACGGCCAGCGCATCGGCGCCGGCGCGGATCTTTTGCGCCTCGCCGACCGCTTCCGCCGTCAGCGCGTCGAAGGCGGCTAGCTCGATGCTGAGCGCCCGGTCTGCGGCATTGGCGATCTTGGTCTCCAGTTCGGCGAGTTCGGTCGTGGTGAAGCGCATGGCGTTGGCCATGGTCTGCCGGTGGATGAAGCGCGCCTTGGCGCCGTCGCTACCGGTCATGATCGCATGGTGATTGGCGGTCACCTCGATGTAGTAGCCAAGCACATTGTTGTGCCGGATCTTCAGCGAGCGGATGCCGGTCTCTTCGATCAGCGAACGCTCCAGCCCGGCGATCACCTTTCGCGATTCGTCGCGCAGCGCCCGCATCTCGTCGAGATCCGGGTGGTAGCCACCGCGCACGAAGCCGCCGTCGCGCTTCAGCAGCGGCAGTTCCTCGCCAAGCGCCTGCGTCAGGTGCTGGGCCAGCGCCTGAGGCAGCGCCTGAATGGCGGCCAGTGCCGCCGTGAGCTCCTGGGGCAGGGCGGTCGCGGCAAAGATTTCGGCGATCGCGCCTGCCGCCTCGAAACCGGCGCGCAGCGCGCCGAGATCGCGCGGGCCGCCGCGGTTGAGCGCCAGCCTGGATAGTGCCCGCGGCATGTCGGCAACGCTCTTCAGGCTCGATCGCACCGCCTGGCAGAGCCGCGTTTCGGAGCGGAAGAACGACACTGAATCCAGCCTGGCGCCGATCGCCGCCGGGTCGGTCAGCGGCGCCATCAGCCGGTCGGCGAGCAGCCTTGCACCGCCACCGGTCACCGTGCGGTCGATCGCCTTGAACAGCGAGCCCTCGCGGCTGCCGGAGAGCGTGCGCAGCAGTTCGAGGTTGCCGCGCGTCGCCGGATCTATGAACAGGGTCGAACCCTGCTCCTCACGCTCCGGCCGCGACAGCGGCGGCCGCTCGGCCTTCTGCGTCTTTTCGACATAGGCAATGGCACCGGAGATCGCCGACAGTTCGGCGCGCGAAAAGGCGCCAAAGGAGTCCGGCGTCGCCACGTCGAAGAAACGGGCGATGCGCCCGGTGGCCGATGCCGAATCGAACAGCGACGGCGGCTGCGGGCTGGCGACGCGGCCGAGCACGTCGAACACCGGCTTCAGCTCCGGATCGTAAAACACTGGCTCGGCGACGATCAGCTCACGCGGATCGACACGGAAGATGTCGGCCAGCAGCCGGTCGGCGGTGGTGTCGGTGACGCGGAAGGCGCCGGTCGAGATGTCGATCCAGGCCAACGCAAAGGCGTGATCGGTCCCTCCACCCTTCACCCGCCCCAAGGCCATCAGAAAACTTGATTCCGACGGCGCCAGCAATTTGTCCTCGGTGATGGTGCCAGGCGTCACCAGCCGCACCACGTCGCGGCGCACCACGGATTTCGAGCCGCGTTTCTTCGCCTCGGCCGGATCCTCGATCTGCTCGCAGACGGCAACGCGAAATCCCTGGCCGATCAGCTTCTGCAGATAGTCGTCGGCCGCATGCACCGGCACGCCACACATTGGAATGTCGAGCCCTTGATACTTGCCGCGCTTGGTCAGCACGATGCCCAGCGCCCGGCTCGCCTTCTCGGCGTCGTCGAAGAACAGCTCGTAGAAATCGCCCATGCGGTAGAACAGCAGCGAATCCGGGTTCGCCGCCTTGATCTCGATGAACTGCTCTATCATCGGCGTGGCGCCGGCGGTCGGCAACGGCGTCATGGCCTCGGGGGCGTCCGGCTCGTTCGGAGTATGCATGTTCATGCACGGCACGCTAGCAGATGTGATCGCACGATTTAATGCCGGGGCTTCGAAAAACAGGGGACTACCGGGCTGCCGGGTGTTCGCAATTTCCCGGACGATCCGCGATTCCCAAGCGCTGGCGGTTTACACGCGGCGGCGCGTGGTCTTAATTCGGATCGAAACAAAGCACCCGCCTCAACGAGGTGCTGCACCGGCGAGGAAATCAAGAACATCATGGCCAGGAAAACCGAGAACAACGGTCCGTCCGTCAGCGCGCAGGAAGCGCTCGAATTCCACGCCATGGGCCGCCCCGGCAAGCTGGAAGTCGTCGCCACCAAGCCGATGGCAACGCAACGCGATCTGAGTCTCGCCTATTCGCCTGGTGTCGCGGTTCCGGTTCTCGCCATCGCCGAGGACCCCAGCCGCGCCTTCGACTACACGACGCGCGGCAACATGGTCGCCGTCATCTCCAACGGCACCGCCATTCTCGGCCTCGGCAATCTCGGCGCGCTCGCCTCCAAGCCGGTGATGGAAGGCAAGGCGGTGCTGTTCAAGCGCTTCGCCGATGTCGATTCCATCGATCTCGAGGTCGATACCGAGGACGCCGACGAGTTCATCAACTGCGTGCGGTTCCTCGGCCCGTCCTTCGGCGGCATCAATCTCGAGGACATCAAGGCGCCTGAGTGTTTCATCATCGAGCAGCGGCTGCGCGAATTGATGGACATCCCGGTCTTTCACGACGATCAGCACGGCACGGCCATCATCTCGTCCGCCGGCCTGATCAACGCGCTGGAGGTCACCGGCCGCGACATGAAGACTACCAAGATGGTCTGCAACGGCGCCGGTGCCGCCGGCATCGCTTGCATCGAATTGATGAAGGCGATGGGCTTCACGCCCGAAAACATCATTTTGTGCGACACCAAGGGCGTGGTCTTTCAAGGCCGCACCGAAGGCATGAACCAGTGGAAATCGGCGCATGCGGTCAAGACCGAGGCACGCAGCCTCGCCGAGGCGCTCGACGGCGCCGATGTCTTCCTTGGCCTTTCCGCCAAGGGTGCGCTCACCACCGCAATGTTGCGGTCCATGGCCAAGAACCCGATCATTTTCGCCATGGCCAATCCCGACCCGGAGATCACGCCGGAGGAAGTGGCCGAGATCCGGACCGACGCCATCATGGCGACCGGGCGTTCCGACTATCCTAACCAGGTCAACAACGTGCTCGGCTTCCCCTACATCTTCCGCGGTGCGCTGGATGTCAGGGCCACCACCATCAATGACGATATGAAGATCGCCGCCGCGCAGGCACTTGCGGCGCTTGCGCGCCAGGACGTGCCCGACGACGTCGCCGCCGCCTATCAGGGCAACCGGCCGAAATTCGGCCCCAACTACATCATCCCGGTGCCGTTCGACCCGCGCCTTATCTCGGCCATTCCGATTGCGGTGGCCAAGGCGGCGATGGATTCAGGCGTCGCCCGCAAGCCGATCCTCGATCTCGACCGCTACGCGCAGGAACTGTCAGCCCGCCGTGACCCGATCGCCTCGACCTTGCAGCGCATCTACGACCGTGTGCGCCGCCAGCCCAAGCGCATCGTCTTCGCCGAGGGCGAGGAGGAACAGGTGATGCGCGCCGCCGTCTCCTATGTGAACCAGAAGCTCGGCACCGCCATCCTGCTTGGTCGCGACGACGTCATCAAGGACAACGCCAAGCTCGCCGGCATCGACCTCAACAAGCAAGGCATCGAGATCATCAATGCACGGCTGTCGCGCCGCAACGGCGTCTACACCGATTACCTCTACGAGCGCATGCAGCGCAAAGGCTTCCTGTTCCGCGACTGCCAGCGGCTGATCAACAACGACCGCAACCACTTCGCCGCCTGCATGGTGGCGTTGGGTGATGCCGACGGTATCGTCACGGGCGTGACCCGCAACTATTCCACCGCGCTCGACGACATCCGCCGCGTCATCGATGCCAGGCCCGGCCACCGCGTCATCGGCGTCTCGATCGTGCTGGCACGGGGCAGGACCGTGCTGGTCGCCGACACCGCCGTGCACGATATGCCGAACGCCGAGCAGATCGCCGACATCGCCGAGGAGGCGGCAGGCTTCGCCCGCCGCATGGGCTATGAGCCGAGGCTTGCCATGCTTGCCTATTCGACCTTCGGCCATCCGCAGGGCGAGCGCTCCGAACGCGTCCAGGAAGCCGTGCGCATCCTCGACAAGCGTCGCGTCGATTTCGAGTATGACGGCGAAATGGCCGCCGATGTCGCGCTCAACGCCCGCGCAATGGCGCAATATCCGTTCATCCGGCTGACCGGCCCGGCCAATGTGCTGATCATGCCGGCGTTCCACTCGGCCTCGATCTCGACCAAGATGCTGCAGGAACTCGGCGGCTCGACGGTAATCGGCCCGCTGCTGGTCGGGCTGAACAAGCCTGTGCAGATCGTGTCTCTGAATGCCAAGGACTCGGACATCGTCAACATGGCGGCGATCGCGGCATATACGGCTGGGACTTGACGAACGGTCCGCGCCGCGGACGAAAAGCCGACGACCTGGCTTTCGGACAGGACGGCGTCCAGACGGCCGCCGGCGCTCAGCCATAAGAGATTGATAAGATTCAGCTGATATAGGGAATGTCCTGCCGACGTGCCGTGATGGCATCTACGGCTCGCTCAGACCGCCAAAACGGGGGTGCGGCCATGAAGCATGATCGAGTTCCAGCATCGGTGGTCGGCGAGGGGGCCTATCAGGACGAACGCCTGGATGCGCTTCTCAGCATCACCGGCCGCATGGACGGCTATCTCTACCGCTGTCGCAACGATGCGTCCTATACCATGCTCTACATCAGCGACGGCATTTTCACCGTCAGCGGTTATTGGCCGAGCGATTTCATTCACAACGCGGTGCGTGACTATGTCTCGGCCATCCATCCGGATGATCTCGCCGCCGTTTATGCCGCCGTCGACGGCGCGCTCGAGGCGCGCTGCAACTGGAACGTCGACTATCGCATCGTCCCGCAGGTCGGCGAACCGCTATGGGTGCGCGAGATCGGCGGCGGTGTCTGGGACGACACCGGGAAACTCGAATTCCTGGAAGGTTTCGTCGTCGACATCAGCGACCGCAAGGTTGTCGAGGACCTCAATTCCCAGCTGCTGCTGGATCTGAAGGCAGCCAACGAGGAACTGTCCGTGCAAAAGCGGGAGATCGAACTGGCGAAGCTGCAGAGCGACCATTCGGCCAACCACGATGCATTGACCGACTTGCCCAACCGGCGCGCCTTCCACGATGAACTGAAATCGGTGGTCGCCCGCTGTGGCGCCACCGGCGAGGCGGCCGGTCTTCTGTTCATCGACCTCGACCGGTTCAAGCAAGTCAACGACACGCTCGGCCACGAGGCCGGCGACGCACTGCTGCAGCGCGTATCGAAGAACCTTCGCTCCATCTTGCGCAGTGACGATTTCGTGGCGCGGCTTGGTGGCGATGAGTTCGCCTTCCTGTTTTCGGGAGAGCCGGATCTCGCGCGGCAAAAGGCGGTGCGGGTCGCCGAGCGCATCCTGGAAAGGCTGCAGATCAAAATCCCGGCGCCGGATAGCGCCATCCAGATCGGCTGCACCGTCGGTATCGCCATGTATCCTGTGGACGCCGCCGATTCGGATGCCCTGGTCGCGCTCGCCGACCGGCTGATGTATATCGGCAAAAGAAATGGCCGCAACCGATTGGTCACTGCCGGAGAACTGACTTCGCAAGAACAGTCCGGATCTCGCCAGCCGATTCGCAAGACCGCCTAGGCTAGTTTCCGTCCACAAACGGCAAATAATTGATTTTGTTGAGTGAATCGTAGCTTTGCATGAGCAAGGCCCGGCGGTTTCAGGTA